>JANXXI010000203.1 GCA_025350695.1 Acidobacteriota bacterium | reverse complement strand
CAACATCTGGAGTCACACCAATGACTATTACGGTCCGTGTAGACCAGGAAGCCTTCCGAAGCAAACGGGGAACATCAACTGTCATGCTAAAGGTCACCTCTACCGAAGCCGTGAATGTTCCTAAAGACGTTCGCGTCTTGGTAAATACTAAAGAGCCTGACCAAAAAGGAACTAGCGTCAATGTAGCCGGAACACTGGTTGATATTCTTGCCGATCCGACGAGAGATCGCTTCTTTATTTTGAGACAGGACATGAATCAGGTCCTCGTTTTCGATGCGACTTCCTACAATCAAGTTGCTACCTTAAAGACGTCGACCAATCCGCTTCAAATGGCTATAACGTTCGATCGCCGTTATTTGCTAATCGCAAACGATTCAAGCCGATTGATTCGCGTTTATGATTTAGAGACGCTCCAGGAGGCACTGCCTGTCTTTATGCCAGGCGGACATGCGCCAAGGTCAATCGCTTGCTCGAGTAGCACTTGTTTAATCGCCGTCAGGAATGATCTTGGGTCCCCTGCAGCGCTTATAGATAGGCTAGATGTTCCATCCCGCCAAGTGATTACTCCGAAAACCTTGGGAATCTACAAAAATGAAATTGGCCTTGCAACGAACCTGATTGCTTCCGCTAACGGATCGTCTATTCTGATGGCCCAATCCGACGGAACACTTATGTTGTATAATTCCTCCGCCGATTCCTTCACGATATCAAGAAAGCTAACGACATCCGTAGCAGGGGCGATAGCGGCTTCCAATTTTGATCAATACGTTGTAGGAAATCTTCTATTAAACTCCTCTCTTGTTCCAATTCGTACAATGAGCCAGACGGCAGGGTTGAGTTCTGGGTTCGCTTTCATAGATCAATCCGCACTAAGAGTCGGAGCACCTGACGCAGCAAGTCCAGGAGTCATTGAAAGAGTCACCCTTCCTACTGGAGACTCGGTACGGGCGACAAGAATCATTGAAGCCCCCCTTCTTCCTGCGGCTTCTGGTGCGGCATCCCCGGCCACCGCAGCTTTCACCCAATTGCCTTTTTTCCGAACGTTGGCTCCCCTCTACAGTAGAAACGCGATCATAGTTCTAACAACTGGGGGATTCTCTGTCTTACCTTGGAGCTACGATTCCGCAACAAGCTCTCCAAGGCTCACTCAAATTACGAACGCTGCGGACCAAAATGCCACCTTGGCGCCAGGAAGCTTGGTTTCAATAAAGGGAACCGATCTTAGCCCGATCAACTTGGCGACCAATCAGATGCCTCTGCCGACAGCGCTCGGAGAAAGTTGTTTAACCGTGAATGGGCTGCCGCTGCCGGTTCTTTTTGTGTCCTCGACTCAAATCAACGCTCAACTTCCGTATCAAGTTGATGGTAACGTGACTCTAGTTCTCCACACTCCTGGAGGAGTGAGCGACAACTTCAACATCACGATCCTTCCGGCCGCTCCAAGTATTTTCCGCAATGGAACCGCTGGAACTGACTCGGGAATTCCGGCCATCATTAGAGCTAGCAATAGCGAATTGGTGACACTGTCAAATCCTGTTCACAAAGATGATTCGCTTACAATATATCTCTCCGGCATGGGAAACACGTCGCCAGCCGTGGAAGCCGGAGTTCCGGCCCCATCAGATCCCTTGCCATCGGTTTTGATTCCTCCAGTCGTAACTCTTGGAGGAGTACCTGTTTCCGTTACGTTCGCAGGGCTAACGCCCGGTCAAATCGGCGTGTACCAGATAAACGTCACCATCAATCGCAAGGTACCCTCAGGGATAGCCATCCCGCTTGTGGTGAGTCAAGCTGGCTCGTCCACGTCGGCAAATGTTCGAATTGTTGATTAGAGTCGGGACTAAAGTTCTACGGCCCCAGCGACGATAGATAAAACATGCGGACTGTAAAAATGATCTACAAAACACTTCTCACGGGAATGCTACTTTTGTTCTGTGGGCAACAAGCACAAGGCCAAGCTTCCCGTCCAACCACAATCGACGAGCGGCAATTCGAGTTCGGCGGGGGAATCGGTGGCACATTCTCTACCTCGAAAACCATAACGGGATCGGGTGGGACAGCTGAAGCTACTCTTCCGAGGGGTCTGGCCGGAAGTCTCTGGCTAGGCCACAACATGTATCGTTTGGTGGGCGGAGAATTCCGTTATGATTATGAAACCGGAGATTACAAGTTGAAAGGTTCAGGCCAAGAAGTCAGCTTCGGAGGCAGGAGTCATTCGGTTCATTATGATGTCCACCTTCATTTCTCGCCGATCGGCGCAAAGATCCGTCCATATGTCCTAGTCGGCGCCGGTGTTAAACGGTACTCAGGAACCGGAGTGGAGCGCGCATTTCAGCCCCTCAGCAGAATCGCCGTACTTTCTAATACTAACGAATTGAAAGCGATGATGACATTTGGCGCTGGCCTCAAAGTGGGCCTTGGCCACAATATGAACCTCCGTTTGGAATTCAGAGATACAATGACGCCTTTTACAGGCAAGATAATTCTTCCCACCTCAGGCGGCAATCCAGGTGGGTGGGTGCATGACTTCACGCCTTTGATTGGTATCAGCTACAGTTTCTAAGCAACAATCCGAGCCACATTTAACACGAAGCCGGTGTCATAGTTACAAAATGACATGCGGTTTCGTGTTTCAATAATAGCATCGGCTATGACAGCCACCATTCACAAGCTCAAACGCTTATTCGCTATCTGCTTACTGCTTTGGATGGCAGATGGCCAGGAACGCCCAAATGTGATTCCTACAAAATCTCTTCCCGAGGGATATGTTGGAAATGTGGTCTGTAGAGGATGCCATCCCAACGTTTGGCAAAATTTCTATAAGAACCCACATTATAAGAGCGTGGCAGCAGGCCTATCGCCTGAAACCAGCGGATGCGAAGGCTGTCACGGGCCTGCAAAAAAACACGTCGAAGCCAAGGGCGGAAAGTCGACAATACGAGCCTTCTCGATTTTACCAGCCAAAGCTGCCCTGAATACCTGCCTGACGTGTCACGCCAAAGATATCAATCGTCACAACATACAAAGGAGCGGTCACACTCAGGCAAACATAGCGTGCAATACATGTCACTCCATTCACAAGGCAACCACCCCTAAAGCCCTACTTTCAGCAAAACAATCGGAACTATGTGTGACATGCCACGCCAGTGTTAAGGCGCAATTTGCTATGCCCTTTAAACACCGGGTCAATGAGGGGTTCATGCAGTGCACCGATTGTCATAACCCCCACGGAGCTGCAGCAACTGTTACTCGCATGAGCGTGCGCCAACGGATGATGGAACATTCCCAAGGCAACGAACAGGCTTGCATCAAGTGTCATGCCGATAAAAGGGGCCCGTTCGCCTTTGAACACGTGGCAGTTCGAGTGGACGGATGTGAAGCGTGTCATTCTCCCCACGGGTCGATGAACGCAAAACTGTTGCGGCGGCCAACGACCTTCACCCTATGCTTGGAGTGTCACAACGGCGCGAATGGCTTTGGAAGGTCCACAACAGGAATCCCAACTCAAACCGCCTCTCATAATATGGCTGATCCTAGATATCAATCGTGCACCACATGTCACGTGCGCATCCACGGATCGAATACCGACCCGCTATTTTTAAGGTGAAGAAGGGCTCCATGCAAAAACTCCTATTCTTGGTAGTTGTTTCTACTGCATTGATTTTGGGCCAACCGACGGTCTCTCCGACGCCGCAACAAGCTGGGACTGCCCGCGGCGATAACGTGGGCGATTACAACATCACTACTTCCTTTGAGACCGGATATCGCTTTTACACTGTTGACGGAAATGGCGGAATGTACCGCAGCAATGTAAATTTAAGAAATGGTATTCGGTTGCTCGGGGGATCGGTCACGATGAATTCGAAGGACGGAAAAGGCCGCTACTTTGATGAAATCAACCTGACCTTACAGGGACTTGGGTCGGACCCCTATCAGTCTGTGTTTTTGCGAATGCAAAAGAATAGAATTTACCGATACGATTTTCTTTGGCGAACCAGCGACTATTTTAATCCGGCGCTCTCGGTGTCGAACGGGCGTCATTTTTTAGACACTACGCGCCAACTGCAGGATCATGACGTAACCCTCTTCCCCCAGAGCAAATACAGACTCTTCTTTGGTTACTCAAGGAATCTCCAAGAAGGTCCGGGGCTGTCTACTGTTCAATATTTCGATTCGCGTGGAGACGAATTCACCCTGTTCGCTAATATTCATCGCCTCCGCAATGAGTATCGTATGGGCGCGCAAGCGGAGTTTTTCGGATTCGGGTTAAACGTCCTTCATGGTTGGGAGAACTACTCGGAAGTGCAAACAGAACTCCTGAACTCTCCAAGTCCGGGGGCAAATCCGAACGACCGGGTCTCACTTAATTCTCTACAAAGAATTGCACCGTATCAAGGTTCTACCCCTTATTGGAGAGCTTCTCTAATAAGAAACGTCGGAAAGATTTTCCAAGCCAATGGCCATTTTACTTACTCAAACGGGCAAAGAGACTTCACCCTAGCTGAAACCGCTGACGGCATTTCCAGAAATGGGGCAGCAGCTAACAGACAGATTACTCTTTCCGGAACGGGTAACCGCCCGGCCTCAACGGGAAACGTGACCCTCAGCCTTTTACCTTCCGACACTTTGACGATTACGAACCACACTAGTATTTACAACATACGTATTTCTGGAGATTCCACCTATCGCGAGTTTAACGGCGGAATAGCCAATCTCGCACTGTTGAGTTTTCAGTACCTTGGGATACAGACGTGGAGTAATCAAAGCGACGTGTCGTACCGAATTTCAAAATGGATTGCTGCCTACGGCGGGTACCAACATTCTGATCGACGAATCCGCTCGATTCAGTATCGAGATCTTGAACGGGCCAAGGGACTCGTTCCCGATGAGCAGACTAACAAGCTAGACGCCGGCCTGTTTGGACTTCGATTTCAGCCTGCAAAACGGTTCCGTTTTTCGATCGATAGCGAGGTGGGCAGAACCGATCACCCAATCTACCCTATCAGCGAAAAGAACTATCATTCGATCAGCGGAAGAGCTCAGTGGAAGACCAACAGGTTGACGGTTGCCTCATCCTACAAGACGAACTACAATTTCAATTCTAATGCCCTAACCGCTTTCAGTTCGAGGGGAAGAAATGCTTCTCTCAATGCTGTCGTTGCTCCAACTAGTTGGTTCAACCTTGATGCAGGATATTCTAAGATTCATCTTGATACCCTATCCGGCCTGGCTTACTTCCAATCAGGACAACTAGTAACTGGAAATCGTAGCGCTTACTTAAGCAACATCCATGCGATCAACATATCCGCACGCTTAACTTTAAAGAAGCGGGTGGATATTTTCGGCGGGTTTAACAGAGTCCAAGATGTCGGCGACGACCGACCGAGCTCCGGCACATCAATTCCGAACACACTCATTAACCAAATAGACAGCGCAGCTTTCGCCACGTTCCAAACTTTCCCGCTACGGTTTTCATCCCCTCAAGCGCGCATATCAGTAAGACTCCGACAAAAACTAAGGGCTAATTTTGGCTACCAATACTACGGGTATAATGAGAAATGGATCACTCTCCAGGATTATAATGCTCATACAGGCTACGTCAGCCTCACTTGGGCCTTCTGACATGATATGCATCTCCGGCTAACAGACTTCGGCATCTTGACGATGACGGTGGTTGCGATCACGATCTGGATTGCCTTTATGCGTTCCAAATTGCCTGAGGAAAGTAACTGGCCGCTAGTCTATTGGGGGTTCATGATTGCTTATCTCGGCTGGTCCGAGGATGTCTTTAATCCCTATGTGATCTATTTCGGTCTTCTTTTGGCCCTTGTCCTTCGCTTTGAGTTCTTGGCAAGAGGTCCGATTAAGGTTTTAAACATCTTAGAATATCTCGCATGGGCATACGTTATCACTGCAGGATTAGGATTCGTTTTGTCGTAACAGTTCAGGTACCGGCTACCTGGGTAAGAGGGAAGCGGGGGTCTGACGCCGCCGATAGCTGGTGATAGGCGCAGAAAGGTAGGCGAGCACATCGAGGCCTTGAAGGCGGCAGGTTTCGGCAACCGTGAACAGGCGGGAGGTAGCCAACTCACCGTTGGCGCTGCGGTTTCCAAAACTGACCTTGCGCGCCTGTACCAATGGACGCAACTCCCGTTCGGCGCCATTGTTAGTAGGCTCAACGCCTTCCTGGTCGACAAAAAGAAACAGCCTTGGGATGTGTTCCAACAGCACGGCGGCAAGATTTCGCACATCGCGATTGGAACTGTCTAAATGGCGCTCGCCCAAGGCGAATAGCCGTTTTTCAATGGGAATCGAGCGTAGATTGAGTTGACTTCGGTCGATCCGGCCATCGCGAAACTTGTGCCAGAGCCGGAACAGCCTGGCATGTTCAGCCAAGGCGTCACGGCAAAACTGCTCCACCTCGCTATTCTTGGTCAACTCCAAAACTCCCAAGATGTTCCGCTTCAGATGCGCCCAGCAAGACTGTGCCCGTCCCTTGTGATATTTCAAATAACCGCTGAAGCGGTCACTGCACAGGATGCCTTGGAACACCGCCCCCAACAGGCGAATCAGCACCGCGCTGCTGCGTGTGGTCTCGATCGTATATACGACGTACTGCGCCGCCAGAAACACCCACAAAAAACGCTTGTCGCCGTTGGTCCGCCAGCCCGTCTCATCGGCGTTGATCACCGGTTCGGCTTTCAGCTTCTGTTCCAGTTCCAGGCAGGGTCCTGCCACCGCCTCACTGGCTTCTTCCCAGCACTTTTGCGTGCTCCCCAAGCTGATCTCGACTCCCAGGACTTGCTCCAGCAGCCGTTCTACCACACGGCGCGGCATCCGGCAGACCACCGTGAGGTGCACGATGAGCGCCGTCAACTCCGGGCCGAACTGCCCGCTGGCTTCTTCCGGTATCGCCGCCTTCGTGCTCTTGCCGCATTCTGGGCAGATCACGCCAGGGCATTGGGATTCGATGATATGGGCTTGGATCGGCGGCAACTCGGTTACTTGATGCCGCCGTAGCGTGCCATCGGTTTGGGCCTTGTCTGGCCGTTGCGGGCAATGCATGTCCGCACTGCCGACATTGGCATGGCAACACAGGCCGAATCTCATCGACTCTCTCTGGCGGCGCTAGCGGCCGGTGCGCTCCCCGGTGGCCGGGTTGCCCTCCCACTTTTCGCTTGCTTTTCTTCCTCCGGCATCGTTCCCGTTGCTTTCCCGCCAGTCCATCGGAGGATGGTGGTTTGGAGGATGTGGTGGAGTTTTGTTGCTTCAGCGACAGCTGCCGCTCTAAATCGGCGATCTGTTGCTCGGCGTCGGACGTACGCTGCCGTTCTGTGGCCAGTTGTTGTCGCAACTGCTCCACTTGCTGGCGAAGACGCTCGTTTTCCCGGCGCAACTTCTCCGGCTCCGTCGCTGGACGCGGCTTTTGTCTCGATGCTTGATGCGCGTGAGCCATCGTCTCTGAAACATTTAGAGTCGCAAATGTTTTGGCTCTTGTCCACTCACCCCTTCACTTCGGCTCCAAGACACCACCTGAACTGTTACGTTTTTTCCTAGCCATGATCACAAACCCAAACGATCAGCAGGTAAATCATACTCTTTACAGGGCGCGCTTTCCATTTGGTTTGGTCCCCTAGTTCGACTTTCAACAATTGGCTTTCGCCGATAGCCAACTGCGTTTGTTCTCCTTACCGGCCACAAGCTTGTCGGTGTAATCGATAGTTTTTTCGTGGCTTTCGGGCAAGGGTGCATGGATGAGATTAGTGATATATTTCTTCCAGAAATAGGGTGCCCGGTAGGCAGACTGTCTGGCGTCAATTACTTTTCCCTACGTGTAGGACCGTCGCATGGAAAACCTGTGTCGCTTCTTCGGTTGGGGAACTGGAGGAGCGAGCTAATAGAGTAGGCAAAGCTGTCTTGGCGGGCAGCTTATCGGGTGAAATGTGGCGGCCATGCGGGTTTCGCAAAAACGAAAAGGCAAGGCGCGAGGCCGTAGTGTCCTACGCCTCTACTTAATCCCGCCAAAAACCGCAAAACAGGAATTCTTGTGCAACACATCAATCTTCGTGAAACCGGCTTGCTTAAGCATGTCCATCTGAAAAGTCAGCGAACGCGGAGTGTCCTCTTTTTCAATGTAAGCGAACACATGATCCCGGTACTCGTCGCCCTTGAATGCCGACAAATACTCGCCATAACGGCGCCACATAACTTGCTGCACCGGCGCCAGCTCATGATCCACCATATCGAAAATCCAAAAACCGCCACCAGGTCTCAGGGCTTTATAAATCTTGTTGAATACTCCGCGCCATTCAGATTCACTCCGCAGATGATGCAGCACCGCCGCCGCAAGCACGATGTCAAGACTCGATGCGTTAACTTCCAAGTCACGAATGTCGCGTTGCACCGTCGTAGCGTTGGCGCCCAAACGCGCCGCTGCTCGGTCCAACATAGGTTTGCTCAGATCTACCAGCGTCACCGCGATGTCCGGAAGGCGCTGTCGCATCTTCAACGAAAAATTCCCCGCGCCGCATCCAATGTCCAGCATCGCTTTTGCGCCGGGCGTTACTGCTGCCGCAGCCTCAGTGATCAAGTCCATAGCAAGGGCTGCATCGACGGTTGCCGATTGCCCGGTTTCCAAGTTAGAAAAGCGCTCGACGTCGTTATCGAACCTTTCTTGAATTTCCGTAACGGTTGATTTCACCTTCATGGTCACTATTGTCGCAAGCTACAATAGGCCATGCACGCCACCAATCTTCAAATTCAGCTGGCAGCCCGTCCTGTCGGCTTCCCCAAGTTAAGCGATTTTAAGGCTGCGGAGACCCCCATTCCTCAGCCTGCCGAAGGTGAAGTGCTGCTTGAGACTATGTGGCTTTCCGTCGACCCCTACATGCGCGGCCGAATGAGTGACGCCAAGTCTTATGCCGAACCGGTGAAGCTCGGCGAAGTGATGGTTGGCGGTACCATCTGTCGAGTCGTCGAATCGAAATCGGAAAAGTTGAAGGTTGGCGATGTTATCTCTGGCTTTACCGGGTGGCAGCGTTATGCCGTAGCCCCCGCCAAACTGTTGATGAAGGTTGACCCCGCGCTCGGAACTGTTCAAGTTTATCTCGGCGCCGCGGGTATGCCGGGCTTAACGGCCTATTTCGGATTGCTCGATGTATGTGCTCCAAAAGCAGGAGAAACAGTTGTGGTTTCCGGCGCAGCAGGCGCCGTCGGATCGGTCGTTGGACAAATCGCGAAAATCAAAGGTTGCCGCGTCGTAGGAATTGCCGGTACAGACGAAAAGGTGAAGTGGCTGGTCGATGAACTAGGCTTCGATGCCGCTTACAACTATAAGCGTGAGGCCAACAATCTGGCCAAACTTCGGGAACTCTGCCCGTCAGGCATCGATTGTTATTTCGACAACGTTGGTGGAGTGATCACCGATGCGGTGATGATTCACATGAACGTTCACGCCCGTATTGCCATCTGCGGCCAGATCTCGCAATACAATTTGGAGAAGCCAGAGATGGGGCCGCGCATGCTTTCCATGCTGATCGTGAAGCGCGCGAAGGTGCAAGGCCTCTTGGTAACCGACTACATGCCTCGTTTCGGTGAAGGCATAAAAGATCTAGCTGGTTGGATAAAAGAAGGAAAGCTGAAATACGAGGAGACGATAGTCAATGGCCTCGAAAATGCCCCGCAGGCATTTCTCGATATGTTGAACGGAGGCAATACCGGCAAGATGCTGGTAAAAGTGCAGTAAAAGATCAGGCCGAGTGACGGGGATTGCGCCCCGTCACTCCGAGTAGGCCCGAGGATTTTCACCTCGAGCCCCACAGGGATCGAATGACCGGGTTGAACATTCGTGACAGATCTTCGATGCCCTTGTCACTGCGCAGATGCAGATTCGAGCCTCGAATCTCCGTACGAATTTTCTTCACCGCTTGATCAGAAACCGTAGGACTGAAATTTCAGTAGATCTTGCGGGATGTTATCGAAAAAGCCCTTGATGTCCAGATCAACGATCCAGTCATAACGCCAGCATCGCTGCCGCGCCTGCCCCACTGCATCCAGCGCCGACTTCCCTGGACGATATCCATAGGAATCCGGATGGAACAGCGGGTCCACCGCCGGCTTCAGTTTCGACTTCACAACCATTTGCGCAATCCGATCCGATACTGTCGGTATGCCCAGCTTCCTTTTCCCCACCGTCTGCTTTTGGTATTTTCACCGTCCGCACCGGCGGTGGAAAGTAACTACCCGACGAC
>JANXXI010000198.1 GCA_025350695.1 Acidobacteriota bacterium | reverse complement strand
GCAATTCGGACTGTACATGCATTTCCCACGAATGTAACATATACAGATAGGATTGTTTTATTCCCCATGAGGCTCAATTGGTAATTGCAAAGATCAGCTCTGTCGGCTGCTGGGTACCCCCGAAATTATTAACCAATCAGGATTTGGAAAAGATCGTTGATACCAACGACGCCTGGATTGAGGAACGGACCGGCATCAAGCAGAGGCACATCGCCTCCCCGGAAGTGGCGACGAGTGATATGGCCTACGAAGCGGCCAAGATTTGTCTTGTCAACCGTGGCATCAAGGCAACTGAGATTGAAGCTATTATCCTCTGCACCGTTACGCCTGACATGATGTTCCCCTCGACCGCGTGCCTGGTTCAGGATAAATTGGGAGCGAAGGGCGCCTGGGGATTCGATCTTGTGGCGGCTTGCTCCGGTTTTGTCTACGGCCTCTCGACGGCTGCCCAGTTGATACGCGCCGGGTGCCACCAAAAAGTCTTAGTAATCGGCTCGGACAAGATGTCGAGCATCATTAACTATCAGGACCGAAATACCTGCATTTTATTTGGGGACGGCGCGGGAGCTTTTCTGATCGAGGCCGGTACCGAGGAAGATGGCGGATTCCTTGGATTTCATAACGAGATCGACGGATCGGGCGGTGATTTTCTGAAGATGCCGGCTGGTGGCAGCCGCATGCCGGCGACGGCCGAAACGGTGGCGCAGAATTTGCATTATGTCCATCAGGAAGGCCAACAGGTATTCAAATACGCGGTGCGTAAGATGTACGAGGTTACGCGCGATTTGCTGGAGAAGAATGGCCTTACTGCCGCCGACGTGAAACTGTTTGTCCCCCATCAGGCTAATCGTCGCATTATTACGGCGGTCGCGGAGCGATTGGGCATGCCACTGGAGCGGGTGGTGATCAACATCGATCAATACGGAAACACCACGGCCGCGACGATTCCGCTTGCCACGCGGGACGCCATCGAAGACGGACGCCTCAAGAAGGGTGATCTTGTCGTTTTCGCATCCGTCGGCGCTGGATTTACCATCGGCGCTACTCTTTGGCGTTGGTCGTATTAGGTCACTCGGAGTCTTCTCTTGTTTGAAACTGATGATTGTAACTTTCCTCCGCCAGAATCTGTAGCTCCTTGTCCGCTTCCTGACGCCAACCATCCTTTGCTTTTGCCTTGAGTCTGTCAAGCAATTCCACGCGCTGTTCGGCCTGCCTTAGCTGTCCACGGCCTGTGGCGATTTTGTGGAGCAGGGCGCCTTCCAGATCACTGAGCCGCCGTCTCTCTTTTTTCACGAAAACGCCGAGCCGATCCATATCTTCAAGCTGAGCCCGAGTCACCGGCTCCCCCGTTAAAAGACATGCTGGACGTTGGCGCGCGGTGGCCGCCAGTTGGTCGAGGCTGCGGCGGCACTCAGCTTTTTCCCGCTCCAGTCGAAGGAGCTTGGCTTCTTCCACTTCGGCTTCCAACTTTCGTACCTTAAGCGCCGTTTCGAGTGGGAACTGAAAGCGCTTCATCGAATTTGCGATGCTACTTGCTTCATTTGTTGCAGCGTCTCCGACAGGGCAACCCGCTGGTGGGAATCTTGTTTCAGAAATCCTTCGAGTTGCGACCGGCTTCGGATGGCGGCATCGAGCATTGGGTCGGATCCGGCCGCATATGCACCCAGACGAATTAGGTCTTCGGACCGGCGATAGGAAGCCATCGCTTCTCGAATGCTGCGAGCGGATTCCTTTTGTTCGGGGGTGGAGATCTGGTTCGCTAAACGGCTCACCGACTGGAGAACGTCAATCGCCGGATAGTGGCCGGCCGAGCCTAGTTCGCGCGATAAGATAATATGTCCGTCGACAATTCCCCGCACCGCGTCGCAGATCGGTTCGTTGAAATCGTCGCCTTCCACCAGAACCGTAAAGTAGCCCGTGATGGAGCCTTTCTGAAAATTGCCGGCCCGTTCGAGTATCTTCGGCAAAAGGTTGAAAACGGATGGCGTGTAGCCTTTTTGACTGGGGGGTTCCCCAGCCGCCAGTCCAATTTCCCTTTGCGCCATTGCAAGCCGCGTGACCGAGTCCATGAACAGCAGCACCCGTGCGCCCTGATCGCGGAAATACTCCGCCACGGCTAAAGCAACGAAAGCGGCACGGATTCTAAGCGGCGCAGGACGATCGCTGGTGGACACTACGAGCACCGATCGCTTTAGGCC
The DNA here is from genome assembly GCA_025350695.1 of Acidobacteriota bacterium. Taxonomy (GTDB): domain Bacteria; phylum Acidobacteriota; class Terriglobia; order Bryobacterales; family Bryobacteraceae; genus JANXSF01. The sequence goes on along the minus strand of JANXXI010000198.1, from coordinate 23,991 downwards.
TTCGGGTCCTAGATCGCGATCAATAAACCCCTTTACCTCGCGATTACGTTCTCCAATCATTGCAATGACCGAAACATCGGCCGAATTCTGGCGGCAAATGGATCCCATCAAGGTGCTTTTTCCTACGCCGCTTCCCCCAAAGATGCCGATACGCTGGCCCTCGCCGCAGGGCAGCATGCTATCGATCACCTTGATTCCGGTTGCAATTGGCTTCGTTATGTCGACCCGCTCCAACGGGCCGGGCGGAGCATTGAACATCGGATAGTGATCTTCGGAGAGGAACGGATCAAGTCCATCCATTGGTACGCCGAAGCCATCGAGCACCCGGCCGAGCATAGCTTGCCCCACTGGAACACTCGCCTGATTCGGACGGGCCACGACCCTATCCCCTGGTTGTAATCCGTCCGTTTCCTCAAGCGGCATGGAGAGCACTCTTCCTTTCCGGAATCCTACAACTTGTGTCCTAACATTGCGGCCTGAGGAGGTTCGGATTTCACAAAAGTCGCCGGCTCCCACCGCCGGGCCGTTCGATTCCACTAGCAATCCGGAAAGCTCGGAAACTGTCCCTGTCGCGAGACATGGCTGTGATTTGCCGAGGATTTGGAGGTAGGAATCGATATCCCATCGATCCGTAGCATCGAGCGGCATTGATCTCATCGGCCCTCCAGCCGATCAGCGAAACCACGTTCAATTTCGTTGAGTTGGGCGCTTACGCTGGCATCCAATTGGCCCCGTGATGTTGTAATCAGAATGGCTCCTGTTGTTAAACCAAGGTCGGCGATAATCTGGGCGTTGGGTTGCAACCCCGCGGTAGATACGAGGTCTCCTAGGGCTGCGGCGTCCTTTGGGTTAAGCCTGATATTGTCTACTTCCCTGGCGTCGATATTTGCCAACGCAGCTTTCACCACGCCAGCCAACGCTCCAGGGTCTACGGTAAGCTCACGGTGCAGAATCTTCTTGGCTACCGCGAGAGCCAACTTCACAAGATCCTGCTCGGCTTCGCTACGGATCCGCCGACGGAGGGAAGCGAATTCGGCGATGGATTTTGCTAATCCTTCGAGGGTCGGTTTCATTGCTAAGTTTGCCTTTTCCGTGCTGGCGCGTTCGCCCTCAAGTAGGCCTTTTGCGTAACCTTGTTGACTAGCCTGCTCAAGTCTTACTATCCATTCGGCAGTCGGATCGGAATCCTGTGCCGGCGGATCGATCATGAGCTGCACCTCGCCCGGTCCATCATCCAACAGAGAAGGTGCTGCGGACGGGCAAAAAGGCTGAGGAACACCTGTTGACCGTTCGCTATTCCACCACCCGATTTGCGCGATGCTTTGCGCCTGTTCCTTGCCGATGATTCTAGTCGACATACTGCTCGCTTGCGCCGCCTTTCAGGCTGATTACGCCCTCCGACTCAAGCTGACGTAACACCGCGATAATTTGCTGCTGCCCCCCCTCCACTTCTTTAATTTTTACCGGACCCATCACGTCAAGATCTTCTTTCAGCATTTCCGCGCCACGTTGGGACATGCACTGTAGGAAATGGGTTCTCAATTGTTCGCTCGTGCCTTTCAGGGCTATCGTCAGAACTTTCTTGTCGACGCGCGTGAGAATCTCCTTAATCGCGGTTTGATCCAACTGCAATAAGTCCTCGAAGACAAACATCAATTGACGAACCGTCTCTACCAATTCGGGAGCATCGCCTTCGATGTTGTCCAAAATCTCGCGGCTAGACTTCGAGTCAAGGCGGTTGAACATCTCGGCAACAGCGCGCACGCCGCCATAGGATTCCCGATTCGTTTCGCCGAGGGATTTCAGCTTCAGTCCGATGATGTTGGCAATCCGCGCGATGATGTCCGGCGAAATTTGATCCAGATTGCCCATGCGAAGAGCGACATCTGATCGCATCCCGGCCGGCAGAGACGTGAGTAACGCCGCGGCTTGCGATGGATTTAAGTGAGATAGGATTAGAGCGATTGTCTGCGGATGCTCACTATGGATGAACTTTGCCAGTTGTTGCGGATCGGCTTTCTGCAATGCATCGAAGTTTGCGGAATCGGCCCCCAATGCCTTCATTAGCCGGTCGAGCATACCACGGGCGTGCTCGGGACCAAAGGCATTGATCAGGATCTTGCGGGCGTATTCAATTCCTCCCTTTAAGACATAGTCGTGGGCGAGTGACATCTGGTGCAATTGCTCGAGCACGCTCTCTGCGATTTCACTGGTGACGGGTGGCATACGGGCAATCTCCCGTCCAATGACATAAACTTCCTCTTCCTCAAGATTCCGGAGGATGTCAGAACCTACGTCTTCGCCCAGGACCAGCATCGCGATGGACGCTTTGCGAAGTCCTGTTAGTTCTTCTTTCTTGTCTTCTTCAACTGCCAACGCCATTTTACTCCTCCGTCAGCCAGGTGCGTATCAAATGGGCCATTCCCTCGGGGTTCTTTTTGCTTTCGTCGATCAAGTGCTTAGTAAGAATTGCGCCTCTCTGCGTTTTGATCTCGGGCCGTTTCATCTTCGCCACTGCTTCGTCGGTCATTTTCTGTTGCTGCATTTCGGCGTCAGTCAAGGACTTTTCGTATTCCTTGGCCGCTTGTTCCTGCGTGATCTTGATTGACCCTGACGCTTCGGTTAGAGCCGCTACGCCGTCGGCTCCACCTTCTCTATCAATTCTGACTTGCCGTGGATCACCAGCCTCAGTTCCTTCCGGCCCACTAATCGCTTTCTCCGTGGCCGCCTTCCCCTTCCCCTTCTTCTTACCTAGCAGGCCGCCAATCTTCTTGCCCATCCAACGGAGAATCAGAAGTGGGAGGGCAATCAGCAATAGGGCGAAAAGGATGATGGCCAGCGTAAAGTATTTCGTCTGTACAAGATCGTTCACCTGATCCTCGAATTGCGGCTTGATCCAGGAAGGCACCCAGTTAGGCAGCGAAATCCTTTGCTTCTTTTCCTCTGGCTTTAGTGGAGCAGCCAAGGTCTGAGTTGCTTCAAACGGGATGGCCTCCACAATGAGTTGATCGCCTCGCTCGGAGGTGAAGCCAATGGCGGCGGCAACGATGTCCCGAATGGCTTTCATCCGTTCCGGCGTAGGCGGCTCCACTATGCGTTTGGCCTTGTCGCCGGTTCCCTCAAACCGAACGTTGTGATCCACAAGCACCGAGGCTGATATGCGCTTGACCGTCCCTTGCGGTAATTTCAAGTGACGGACCGTGCGGCTGGTCTGGTAGTTGATGTTTTCCGTCTTCCGTTGTTGGCCGCTTCCCCCGGCGACTTGCCTCGCCACGGGGCGTGGGAGATTGCTTGGCGTTCCGGGCACTCCGGCAGCAGCGGCTAGCGCTCCCATGTCCTCCGTCTTCTGCGAAGTCGTCATCACGCTCTTGTTTGGATCGAACGTTTCCTCGCTCTGCTCGCCGCTTGTAAAATCACATTCAACCGAGATTCCCGAACGGAACCGCCCGGGGCCGAGCACCGGCTCGAGAGTCTGTTCGATTTTGCCTTGAATTGCCGACTCGATTTTTTGACGGTAAGAAAGCAGCGCCTCCGATTCCGCCTCATTCATTGAATCCAACTTGCGGGCCGGATTGAGGAGGGCTCCGCGCATGTCGAGCACTGCCACATCGTCCGGGCTGAGACCATCAACGGAGTTGGCGGTCAGCCGCATGATTGCAACCACATTGGTTGCGATCAACTTTGCCCCTGGCTTTACTTTCAGCAGCACGCTGGCCTTGGCTGGTTGGCGGCTTTCAAGAAAGATGCTTTGCTTTGGGAATGTGATGTGGACCCGGGCCGATTCTACTTCGGAAATCGACATGATGGAGCGTTCCAACTCGCCTTCCACTGCCCGATGAAAGTTCACTTGTTCGGCAAACTCGCTGGTTCCAAAATTGTTCCGATCAAAGAGCTCGTAACCAATTCGGCCTGATTTCGGCAACCCAGATGAAGCCATGACGATTCGGAGTTCGTCGATCTTCGCCGCCGGCACCTTGATTGTGGATCCACCGTCGGCCAGCCGGAACTCAACGTTGGCTTCCTTTAGCTTAGTTAGAACCTGAGCGGCGTCTTCTCCCGCGACGTTTGTAAACAGCGGTTTGAAACCGCTCTCTTTGTTCAAGTTGACTAGGAACACAAGCAGCGCCACCACTATCAACGCGGAGGCGGCGATAGTGACGCGTTGCCTCATCGTAAGAGAGAGGACGATGTTTCGAGCTTGTTCCAGCAGTTCAGTCGGCATTCAAAGATTCGGCGGCGGGCGTAGCGATAGACGTCCGGCTACATCTGCATCCGCATGATCTCCTGGTATGCGTTGACTACTTTATTGCGTACCTGCAGGAAGGCTTCAAACGCCAACTCCGATCGTTGGGTGTTGAGGACGACATTGTGAATTTCTTCATTTTCTCCGGCAAGGAAACGATTGACGCTGGTGGTGGCAGTCACGCGGGCGTCCTCCACGCGGCTGATCGCGTCGGAGAGCATGGTCTGGAATTCTCCCACGCCGCCGGATTTAGACGCCGGCTCGAAAGTAGGTAGTTTGGGCGCCTCGATCCGGATTGCCGATTGTCCCAAGACTGTTTGCAATAGATTGGACATTGTGACTTCCTTGAAATACTTACCTCAACATGTCTATGGAACGATGAATCATGTCTTTGACAGCGGACATCGCGGAAACATTCGCCTGATACCCCCGCGTGGCGCTGATCAAGTCCACCATTTCTTCGGAGGGGTTCATGTGTGGGTAGGCTACGTACCCGGCAGGGTCGGCGTCGGGGTGTCCTGGCTGGTAACGCTTGTCTGGATCACGCGTGTCTTCGACTACTTCAGAAACGCGCACTCCGTTCGCAACATGTCCCATTTCGCTCATCAAAACCGACTGAAACGGAGATTGTTGAGGGGCCGATTCAAAAACGACGTCGCGCCGTTTATAGGGACCTCCCTCAGGGGTTCTAGTTGTTTCAGCATTGGCCATGTTCTCCACCAAAATTTCAGCGCGCGTTCTCTGCACCGCCATTCCGGATGCGCTCACAGATAAGAGATTGAATAGACTCATAATGATTAACCCTTTCCTTCCGACAAAGCGTTTTTGATGGCTTTGAATTCACCGCGTGCCAGCGTTGACGCCATTTGGAAGCGCATGGAATTTTCGGCAAGCAGCCGCATTTCCCGGTCGATGTTTACGTTGTTGCCGTCGTTTTTCGCCAGTAGGTCGTTTGGTTCAACAATCTCCACGGTCTCCTGCATTGGTCTGGGGTTGTTCAGCGAAGATAGAAACTCATATTGAAAGTCGACGTCCTTGGTGCGGTAACCAGGGGTATCCACGTTTGCCACGTTAGATGCGACAGCCTTTTGACGGATACTCAACAGGTCCATGTAGCGTTCCAGGTTGTGGGCTATGGGTGTCATTGATGGAAGGTGATGCAGGTTTGGGGCCAAATGGGAATACTCCCATAAACTTTGGGAAATGACCATTTTGGCGCTAATATCTTGGCGAAAGCGACCAGAATATGACTGGGTAGGGAGGCTAGTCTTCGTACATTGAGGGGTAGGCGGTTTCCATTTCGGAAGCGATCTCAAGAGCTGTTCCAATTTGGATCAGTTCGCCGTGACCGATGCCCGGGCAGTATCCGCCGGTGCGCCTCCACTCCGCGCGGCTCTTAACTAGCTCTGGCCAAAACGGAAAAGTTCGGCATTGAGTTGGCTTGACGGGATGGATGGAACACCCACCGCTTGAGAGAAAATGACACTGCGACTTGGCTGGCTTGCGAAGGCGCAGCAGGTGCTTGGTGCGGTAAACGTATTTGGCCTCGAAAGCCTTCGCCGTCATCCCTACGAATTTTGCCGCATTCTTGAGGTCTTGCTCTGTCAAATAGACGTAGCCTTCTTGGTCGCAACAATTGATGCAGCCGGGTTTACAACTAAAGCGAAGTGTTTGGCCGTTCGTCATCCGTGACATTGCTTACAGGCTATTTTGCGTGGATACTTCATATGGAACGCTTCGCTTGAGCCGTGCGGGTTGTGGCACATGGCGCAGTCGGCCAACTGTTCCCGGTTATGTTGATGGCGAGTCGCAAAGTCCTTTAAGTTGTGGCAGCCGGAACATGTTGTTTCCAGAACTTCGTTCTTGAATCCCCAGATTGAGTCCCTTACTGTGTGGCATGTTTCGCAGGCGGCGGCTGGTGGGTGCAGGCGGAAGGGCGTCTCGGATTTGCCGGAAGTGAAGGTCAGTTTTTCCGCCCCCCCTTCATACTTCAACTCAAGGCTATGCGGACCGCTGGGGGCTTCGATTAGAAAGGTTAGCACGCCTGGGGCTTTTTCCTTGGTCGCCAGTAGCGCGCCGTCAAGAAAAACGGAGCCTGAATTCGCAACCTTCGCAATGCCTTCGATTTTTCCCGTCAGCACGGCGCCGTTGGTAGGGCGAAGTATGCGGTTCGGGGCTTGCTCCTGAGCGGGCAAAAGCGAAGCATAAAGCGCCCCTGTCAGAAATAGTTTGGTTTTGTAGAAAGCCGCTCCCTTTCGGTCACGCCTCGCCGCAGTGCGTTGGACGGTGGGCTTTAGGTGATCTCGCATAACGCTTTCTGTATTCTCAATCTATATTCTCACGGTCTCGCTCCACACACGAGAATAAGCTTATACTAAGGGCCGGTAGGAAACTTTAAGGAGATACTGCATGCGACGGAAATGTGCTGGTTTGATTATTGGAATGACGCTGGTTGCGACTTTTGGTCTTTCTCAGGATGGGCCCTACAAAGTACTTAAGACGGCCAAAGTTGGTGGAGCTGGCGGTTTCGATTACATCTATGCGGACGAAGCCGGCCGCCGACTGTACATTCCGCGTAAGGCTGTGCAAGGCCCAACGCCAGCGCCTGCGCGCGTAACAGTTTTTGATTTGGACACTTTGGCCCCCGCTGGTGAAATTCCCAACATTAGCGCCAATGGCGCGGCAGTGGATGCCAAATCAGGGCACGGTTTCGCCAGCAGCAAACCCGTCGCCATGTGGGACACGAAAACACTGGCGATCCTCAAGACCATCGAAATCGACCCCAAGAGCAGCCCTGACGGTATTTTTGCCGATCCGTTCAATCAGCGCATCTATGTGTTCAGCCATCCCACCAAGGACGCAACCGTTATCGACGCGAAGTCTGGCGTTGTGCTGGGCACGATAGATTTGGGTGGGGCTCCAGAGCAGGCGGTGACCGATGGTAAGGGGCATCTCTACGTCGTTATCCAAGATAAAGCCAACGTTGCGGTTATTGATGCGAAAACAATGAAAGTTACGGCCCACTTTGATTTCGGTGACAAAGGCAGCCGCTGCAATGGACTAGCGATAGATGTGAAGAATCACGTTCTCTTTGCCTCCTGCGGACAGTCGGGCATTCCGGCCTCTACTCCCGCAAAGCCGATGATGGTGATTCTCAGCGCGAAGGATGGAAAGATTCTGACTTCGCTGCCGCTAGCTGGAAGTTCCGATGGCGCGGAGTTCAACCCAGCTACCAAGGAAGTATTTAGCTCGCACGGCAATGGCACCATGACCATCGTGAAAGTGAATAGCGCTACCAGCTTCACTGTGGAACAGGATTTGCAAACGAAAGTTGGGGCCAAAACGCTGACGTTGGATCACAAAACAAATCACGTATTTACGATGGCGGCTGAATACGGTCCGGCTCCAACTCCTCCCGCACCAGGCGCGCCGCAGGGGCGCCCAAATCGCGGTCCCATGGCGCCTGATTCGTTTTCAATTCTGGTTGTCGGCAAGTGAGGCGATCATTTTGCCTATCCACGAATCCGGACCAAGTCTCGCGTGATTGATTTCAAGTCAGGTACGCCCGCAAGACCCATGTCCAAAGCGAATTCGGTTTTGAGTAATTCTATGACGCGTTCCACTCCGGGCTGTCCAAACGCGGCCAGTCCGTACAAATAGGGCCGTGCAATACAGACAGCTTTGGCTCCCAAAGCCAAGGCTTTTAGCACGTCGGTGCCGCGACGGATACCACCATCAATCAGCACCGGAATTTTCCCTTGTGCACCGCGTACAACTTCGGGAAGCGCCTCAATAGTGCCGCCCACGTGATCCAGTTGCCGTGCGCCGTGGTTCGATACAATCACTCCCGACACGCCATATTCCACTGCGCGCGACGCGTCTTCCTCAATCAGGATCCCTTTCAGGACAATGGGTAGCGTGGTGATTTGGCGGAGCTCTCGAACAGAGTTCCAGGTCGGGGTAGGGAAGGGCCTCGACGGAAACTCCCCGGCGCTTTCAGGATTCTTCGACGCCGGTAGTTTTCCGTAGCGGTCGCGCTTGGGAACTCCCGCCTCGCACCAGTTGCGTTCGAACTTGTTGTGGATGTTGCGTTCGCGGTGGCTCACATACATGATGTCTGTGGTGAAGCAAATGCCCGAGCATCCCATGGATTCCAGTCGCTTGGCGAATGCCCGCATCGTTTGTGCATTCCGCAAATCGCCGCCGGTAGTTAGATTCCACCAAACCTTTGCAGCGGTTCCTTTTTCGAGCGAGTTTTGAATTCCCCCATTCGTGATGTGAAGGGCTCCAGTTTTACCGGCGCCGCGCGCAACCACATTTTCGGCGTCTGCATAAAAGCAGTTTTTGCCTCCGGCCGGATCGAGCAGAATCGGGAAGTCCAACCTCTTTCCGAAAAGCTCAAGCGAAGTGTCAATCTTGTGGACATCGACCAACGCCCTGGGACGGATAATGATGCGATTGAAACCTTCGCGGTTGTCCTTCAGCGAAACTTCGTCCTCGCTGCCGCCCTCCAGATAGTCCCAGGCGATTGGATCAAGTTTCGCCTTGGCGAAGGGAGCGAAATCGAAGACATTGGCGCAGTCGGCAATTCGTGGGTCGGGCTTTTCGGCCTTCGACGTCTCTTGGGCGGCGCCATAACGGGGCGCACTGAATAGCGCGGCCAATTTTAGAAGAGCAGTTCGACGATCCAAACTCATGGGGCTCAGCATATCATAAGGGTAGGAGCTTAGCGTGATATGTCCCAAACAAGGCGGAACCTTTTGAAAGCGGCGGCGGCCACTCCTCTGGCATCTTCGGCGAAGACAGCGGTTAAGGGTGATAACGTCTACGCGAAGCTTGGTGTAAAGCCGGTCATCAACGGCATGGGGACCGTTACCGTCCTCGGTGGATGCCTCATGCCCGCGGAAGTGGTGCGAGCGATGGACGAGGCTGCGGGCTATTTTGTCCAACTGCCGGAACTGGAACGTAAGGCTGGCGAAAAAATCGCCGAACTGCTTGGGGTGCCCGGCGCCATGGTGACCGGAGGCGCGGCGTCTGGAATAACTGTCGGCACAGTTGCCTGCCTTTGCCGGGGCGATCAAAAAAAGCTGCAACAGCTTCCCGACGTTACGGGAATGCCGCATGAAGTGATTCAACAGAAGGCGCACCACAGCGGTTACGAACACCAAATGACCTTGACCGGCGCGAAAATAATTGAGGTGGAGACGGTGGCTGACCTTGAAGCCGCCGTTGGACCCAAAACCGCGATGATGTTTTTTCTGAACAAAGCCGAACCGGACGGGAAGATCAATCGCGCGGAATGGATCAGAATCGCAAAGAAGAACAACGTTCCAACTTTGAACGACGCGGCGGCGGATGTTCCTCCGAAAGAGCGGTTGTGGCAGTACGTCAAGGAGGGGTTCGATCTGGTGGCTTTTTCGGGCGGCAAAGGGATGCTTGGACCGCAATCGGCTGGTCTGCTGCTGGGACGCAAAGATTTGATTGATGCCTCGTTTCCGGCGATGAGTCCGGCCGGCGGCATCGGTCGCGGTATGAAAGTCGCTAAGGAAGAAATCGTTGGCATGGTGGCTGCGGTTGAGCGGTTTCTAAAGGTGGATCACGCGGTTGAAGCCCGCGAACTGGATCGTCGCGTGTCGGAGATGATCAATGCCTTGAGTAAGGTCAGTGGCGTGAAGACGTCGAAACATGTTCCGGTGATTGCTAATGAACTGCCGCACTTTCAGCTGGAGTGGGATGAAAAAGACAGCAAGATGACAACCAAGCAGCTGGTGGAGAAGCTGCAAAGCGGCGAACCGGCGATTCATGTGCTGCCGCAGGGCCCGGGGAAAATCGTGGTCTCTGTTTGGATGATGACCGGGCAGCAGCATCGGGTTGTGGCAAAACGGCTAGGGGAGATTTTTCGTGGGTAGATGGTTTCTGTTCTTGCTGGCATTGCCGCTGGGGGCCGCAACGGTCGAGTTTTCGCGCGACATTCGGCCCATCTTGTCGGACAAGTGTTTCACTTGCCACGGGCCTGATGAAACCAAACGCCAGGCGAAACTGCGTCTTGACGTAGAAGCCGATGCCAAGGCCGTGCGAGGCAAAAAGACTGTGGTGCTGCCCGGTAAACCTGAGGAGAGCGAGATCGTCAAACGGATCACTTCGGACAATGCCGCGATACGCATGCCCCCAGCTTACGCCGGTGGAAAGAAACTGACAGATCGTGAAGTGGGATTGATGCGCGAGTGGATTGCACAGGGCGCCAAGTGGCAATCCCATTGGGCCTTTGTTACCCCCGTACGCCCGGCGATTCCCGTGGTTAAGAACAGAGCCTGGATTCGGAATGAGATCGATGCTTTCGTGTTGGCGCGGTTAGAAAGGGAGGGGCTGAAGCCTTCGGCGCAAGCCGACGCAGCACGGCTACTGCGGCGGTTATCGCTCGATTTGACCGGTCTACCGCCGACTCCGGCAGAAGTGGATGCGTTCCTCGCCGACCGTTCGCCCGCCGCTTATGAAAAGGTGGTGGACCGGCTGTTGAATTCTCACGGTTACGGAGAGCACATGGCTGTGCCGTGGCTCGACGCCGCCCGTTATGCCGATACGCATGGCTATCAAGTTGATCCGAATAAAGAAATGTGGGCCTGGCGGGATTGGGTCATCAACGCATTCAATAAGAACAAGCCGTTTGATGAATTCACTGTGGAGCAACTTGCCGGAGACCTGTTACCGAATGCGACCTTGGAGCAGAAGATTGCTACAGGCTTCGGCCGCAATCACCGTGTGAACACAGAGGCGGGAAGTATTAACGAAGAGTTCCACGTTGAAAACGTGATCGATCGAATGACTACTGCCGGCACAACTTGGTTGGGGCTTACTGTTGGTTGCGCCCGCTGCCATGATCATAAATACGACCCATTCACTCAGCGGGATTTTTATAGCATGTACGCTTTCTTCAACAATGTGGAGGAGGTTGGCACCGGTGGCGCTCGTGATGGACGGGGTAACTTGAAACCTTATTTAAAGCTCCCGGCGCCCGATGTGGAGAAGCGACTGGCGGCGGCCGATGCCGAACTCAAAAAGGTTCGCGATGAATTGAAAGAGTTGGATAAGAAGTTGGAAGCAGGTTATGAGCTGTGGGCCGCTTCGTTCGATGCGGGAGCGGTGAAGTGGCGTACCTTGGTCCCCTCCAATGTGGCTTCGGAAGCTGGCGTTTCCTTCGCAGTGCAGGAGGATGGCTCCGTACTCGCATCCGGCGCGCTGCCGGACAAGGATATCTACACCTTCACCGGCGAGACGGATCTGACCAACATCACAGCTTTTCGATTGGAGCTGCTGCCCGATGCCACTCTGCCCGAAGGTGGGTCTGGCCGCGGAAAAGATGGCCGCGCGGTGGTGACTATGTTTGAGGCTAAGATGGACGGTAAACCGGTCGGGCTGCAGACTATCACCGCCGACTTTGCCCCCGAAGGCGCGATCCTAAATAACGTAGTAAGGCCCATGAAGCAGTTGAAAAATGGCTGGTTTGTCTATCCCGAGCAGACTAAGCCACATTTCCTGGTAATTGAACCGAGGAAGGTATTACGGCAATCGGGAACAAAGAAATTCGTAATCCGGCTAGGGAACTTATACGGCGATGCAGAGCTGATCGGCCGATTCCGCCTATCGGTGTCCGACACCGATTTCCCTGAGCCAAAGGTTACAAAATCAAAGAGGTTCTATACATCGCATCTGGCGGAACATCGCGTCATAGCGGATCGCATAGTCGACCTGGATGCCAAGCGCAGAGCTATTGACGCAGAGCAGCCGTCGACCATGGTCATGAACGAAATGTCCTCTCCAAGAGACGCATTCGTACTGACCCGCGGTGAGTATGACAAGCATGGAGCTAAAGTGACCGCCGCTGTTCCTTCATTTCTGCCTTCGCTGCCCGCAGGCGTTCCATCGAACAGATTAGGATTAGCGAAATGGTTGGTTGACCCAAGCAATCCGCTTACTGCGCGCGTTGCCGTCAACCGCTTTTGGCAATCAATCTTCGGTACCGGTCTCGTAAAGACCTCGGAAGATTTTGGTTCGCAAGGGGAACGGCCATCTCATCCCGAATTGCTCGATTGGCTTGCAAAAGAGTTTATCCATTCGGGCTGGGATATGAAGGCCCTACAGAAACGCATTGTGATGTCCGCCACCTACCGGCAAGCTTCCCAAGCTACGCCCGCGTTGATCGAACGCGACCCGGAAAATCGCTTGCTGGCTCGCGGTCCCCGCTTTCGTTTAACAGCGGAAGAGATTCGCGATCAAGCCTTGAAGGTGGCCGGGCTGCTGTCCTCGAAGGAAGGTGGAGAGGCAGTGAAGCCGTATCAGCCCCCGGGTGTTTGGGAGCAGCTTTCCGTGGTGGATGATCAAGTGCTGTACGTACGATCAAAGGGGGAAGATCTGTGGCGGCGCAGCGTCTATACATTCTGGAAGCGCACCTCGCCACCAACTGCCTTCGCCACCTTCGACGCACCCTCTCGGGAATACTGCGTAATTCGCCGGTCGCGCAGTACGACGCCGCTCCAAGCGCTGGTTTTATTGAACGACGAGACCTACGTCGAGGCCGGGCGCAAACTGGCCGAACGCATGTTGAAGGAAGGTGGGAAGCGGCCAGGGGATAGGATTGCCTACGGATTCCGTTTGGCCACCTTGCGCAAACCGAGCGCCGCTGAACTCACTGTACTGACAGCCGGACTTGAGCGCCGCATGATGGAATACCAAGCCAATGGCAAGGCCGCCCAAGAATTACTGGCGCAAGGTGAAGCCCCGCGAGACGCCTCAATTCCCATGCCCGAATTAGCAGCCTACGCATCGGTGGCGCAAGTAATCTTGAATCTGGATGAGGTGGTGACCAAACAATGAACCCCATGCGCGAATACATATTGGGCATGACGCGACGCCAACTGTTTGGCCGGGCAGTGAATGGCGTCGGTACCTTGGCGCTGGCATCCTTACTCGATGGCGCTACCAGCAAGTCCGTGGCTCATCCCGCACTAGATGGGTTTCCCAACTTCGCACCCAAAGCCAAGCGCGTTATCTACCTTCATCAATCGGGTGCGCCCTCCCAGTTGGATCTTTTCGATCCCAAACCAACTCTCGAAGACCAGTTCAACAAAGACTTGCCGGATTCAATTCGGCAGGGGCAACGTTTGACCGGCATGACCTCTGGCCAGAAGCGCTTCCCCGTGGCTCCGTCGAAATATAAGTTTGCGCGACACGGTCCGGCAGACGCCTGGTTCAGTGAATTGATCCCTAATATCGCGTCGATCGCCGGGGACATTACCGTTATCCGTTCGATGTACACCGAAGCCATCAATCACGACCCAGCCATCACGTTCATTCAGACAGGTAGCCAGATCGCCGGGCGTCCTTGCATGGGCTCATGGGTCAGTTACGGCTTGGGTAGCGAGTGTCAGGACCTGCCGGCGTTCGTCGTGATGATTTCTCGCGGGTCCGGCCGTCCTTTTGATCAACCGTTGTACGACCGTCTGTGGGGCAATGGATTCTTACCGTCAAAGTATCAAGGTGTAAAGTTCCGTTCCGACGGTGATCCGGTCCTTTACTTGTCAAATCCGGCGGGGGTGAACGACAAGGTGCGACGCTCAATGCTCGACGACATTTCGAAGTTGAACGAGATCAATTTGAAAGAATATGGCGACCCGGAAATTTCGGCTCGCATCGCCCAATACGAAATGGCCTATCGCATGCAGGCCTCGGTCCCGGAATTGACCGATCTTTCAAAGGAGCCCGAATCAACCTTCGCAATGTATGGTGAAGATGCGCGCCGCCAGGGATCGTATGCCGCTAACTGTGTTTTGGCTCGCCGCATGGCCGAGCGCGGAGTACGTTTCATTCAGCTCTATCACATGGGTTGGGATCATCATGAGTCTGTCCCGAAGCAGTTGCCGCCGCAATGCAAGGACACCGATCAAGCCTCAGCGGCGCTGATCAAGGATCTGAAGCAACGGGGAATGCTGGACGACACGTTGGTGATCTGGGGCGGTGAATTCGGCCGCACCGTATATTGCCAAGGCACATTAACGCGCGAATCGTACGGGCGCGATCATCACCCGCGCTGCTACAGCATGTGGGTCGCCGGCGGCGGTTTCAAGGCTGGCGGGAGCTATGGGGAAACGGACGATTTCTCCTATAACATCACGGAAAATCCACTTCATGTGCACGATCTGAATGCCACGATCATGCATTGCCTGGGAGTCGAACATACCAAGCTTACATACCGCTACCAGGGCCGCGATTTCCGGCTAACGGATGTGCATGGCAGCGTGGTGAAATCAATCCTACGCGGCTAGTCTTTGAGATCACAATTTGTGATCTCAAACATTTCAACCGCTTAAGAAACGCCCGGTTCACCTGCCCAATCGTAGCCACAAACCTGTAAACTGATCGTCTGCCAATTGTAGCCCGGGCCGGCCAAAACAAAGAAACAATGAGAAGAAAGCCGATTGGACGGCACTACCTGTTGAACGCTCCATTTTCGTATGGATTGCGCAGGTCAACATGAAATCAAAAACTCCAGCAAAAACAACGAAAAAGCCTAAACTGACGGCTAGTAAACTGCCCGCTCAGGTTCAATTGATTGAACGGCGAATCTATTTCGCCCGTAGCCAAAAAGTGATGTCCGATCTGGATTTGGCGGAGCTATACGGAGTAGAGACCCGCGTCCTTATTCAAGCTGTAAAGAGAAACTCCGACCGGTTTCCCGAAGACTTCATCTTTCAGCTAACCCCTGACGAAGCGGAATCTTTGAGATCACAATTTGTGATCTCAAACGTCGGTCGCGGTGGCCGTCGTTATTCTCCATACGTATTCACTGAGCAAGGTGTGGCAATGCTTTCCTCCGTACTCAACAGCAAACGCGCCATCCAGGTCAACATCGCCATTATGCGCGCCTTCGTCAAGCTCCGCGATTACTTATCCACTCACAAAGAACTGGCTCATCAACTGGAACAAACACAACGAACGCAAAAAGAACATACTGGCCACATCAATGCTATCTGGAAAGCAATCCAGCAATTGATTGAACCGCCTTTGAAGCCGAAGAGCCGCATCGGCTTTGGCGTCGCACAGTAGAGGCAATTGGCCCTAACGCGGCGTCAACAATAGTTTTTCCTCAGTCACCGCTTCCACCGCCTTCCGCGTAAACGGCATCGGGTGATACTTCCCCGTCTGCCAATCACTCAGCAAATCCGAATAGTGAGGACTCGCCGGATCGCCCGACTCCCCAGGCACATTCGTCATCACGCTCTTATCCCAATTCCCCACGTCCAGAATTTGCCGGAAACTTGCTCCTACCGTCTGCCTGAAATTCAAACCTCCAGCCGCCATCACCGTATTCGCGTCCCCTGGCCGATGGAACGGGCCACGATTAAATTCCGCCTTTTTCAACGGATGCTCGAAAGCCAAGGAATGAAACCGGCCCCATTGCCACTTGTCGATATCCGGTCCCATATTACGGTTCAAATCGGTGATGCTAAACTCGAGCGCCTTCTCGAGAGCGGCCGGATTCGGGGTGGCTTCAAGCATGTCGAGTATCTGATTCAGCGACATGCGCGCCCCTAATTCCGGTGGCTCCACCAGCAATGCGCCCATGCGCGCCGAAATCAGTTCATATAAAAACGCCATGTTGGAATCGGCCGTGACGTTGCCGTCCCACGCCAGGAATTTCTCCAACACCCGCGCGCTTAAAGTTATCGGCGGCAGCTTCAAACCCTTATAGATTTTCTGCAAACGTCTGGCCGGCAACGATTGCGTGTCATACTGCAGTTTCTCGAAATCCTGCACCGTCCACTTCGACTTCGTCCCAAGCACTTGTTTAATACGTTCCGCACGAAACGCCGGCGCCCATTCGTATTGCAACTCATGACCATAACCCGGCGGCAGAATGTTGTGGTTCGCGGTTACTAGCGTCTTCGATGCAGGATTGAAAGAACGTGGCAACTCCACCGGATCCAGAAACCCTTGCCATTCAAACTCGCCACTGGCGCCCGGCACAGGCAACAAGCCGTGCCATCCCTTTCGTACCGGTGTCATGCCTGCCACAACCCATCCGATGTTGCCGTCGACATCCGCATACAACATATTCTCCGTCGGCGCTTTGAACCGCGCCATTGCGGTTGTGAACTCCGGCCAATTTTGCGCCCGAATCAACGACAGGCTCGCCAAGTAACCAGCAGTGCCGGGTTCCTGGCCCACCCAACGCATGGCATACGCTTTCCGCGTCTTCGTGTCTTTATAAATCACGGGTCCATGAATCGTCCACTCCAGATCCACCACCTCGTTACGCCCGCCGCGAATCGGAATGGCTTGCCGCTCCGACGCCATCTTCTTCCACTCGCCCTTGTAGTTGTACTGACTATCGTCACGCGCGTGAAGCGTCTCCACGTACAGATCCATCTGGTCAATTCCCGCGATGGTGAACCCGAAGCCGATACGGTCGTTGTGTCCCAAGGCAACACCTGGCAGCGCAGGTTCGCCGGCGCCGATAACGTTCCAACCTGGAGCCACCAGGTGCACAGTTTTCCGCAGGGAAGGAATCTGCATGTTGCGATGCGGGTCGCTCGCCAGGATCGGTTTTCCAGTGGTCGAAAGCGCTCCAGTGATAGCCCAATTATTGCTCCCCGTAAGTCCGTTAATGGTTACGTTGCCCGTGGCCTCCACCAGATCGCGGAATCCTTCTATGCTGAGATCGGCAAGATTCAATCCCTTCGGAATTTCAATTGGAATCCGTGGGTCTACGGCAAGAAACTGATTCACTTTCTCGATACCGAACGTCTTCACGTCAATCGCCCGTTGGATTTCCAACGTGACGTTGTGCAGCATGCTAAGCGCCGGTATGCGGGTCAAAATATCGTTCGGATCCCAGCGCCCAGGCTTGTATCCAGCCGTCTCGAAATCCTGTGTGAACTTGCCTCCGCGCGAGTCGATGTAGGAATTGATGCCATTAGTAAACGCCACCGCAATCTCCCACGTATCGGGCGCGTAGCTGGCCCATTCCGCCTTGAAGTCGCCTCGAAAGCGCAGCAATTGCGCCATGCGGTCGCGCTGCAAATAACTGGGGCCGAGAACTTCCGACAATCGCCCAATGCCCGCACGCCGCCACAAGTCCAGTTGGAACATGCGGTCGCGCGCCGCCATGTACCCTTGCGCGAAGAACAGATCGTCGCTCGATTGGGCGTAGATATGAGGAACGCCCCACTTATCGCGGAGAATTTCCACTGGCTGTTTCAAACCGGAAAGCACGATGGTTTCAGCTACTGCCGGAAATGCAAAAAGGAGAAAGAAGAACGCTCGCCGCATCTATTGGTTTCCTTGATTCGACGGCCACACCGGCCGCCGTTTTTCTTTGAATGCATGCACCCCTTCGGCAAAATCCGCGTTGCGGAAATTTTCCGCCCGCAACGCCAAGGCAACCTGCCCAGCTCGTTGACCATCGAGTACCCGCGCCTGATGCGTGTAAGCCATACCGAAACGCACCACCGCGCTGGGCCATTCCGCTAACTGCCGCGCTATGCCCTCCGCTCGCTCTTCCAACTCAATCGGAGGAACCACGTGATGCACTAATCCATACTCCTTCGCTTCGTTCGCTCCAAATATGCGAGACGACAGGGTCAACTCCAGCGCCCGCCGCTCACCCATCGCCGCTACCAGCGCTCGCGATATCACGAATGGCCACATACCCACGCGCAACTCCGTTACCCCAAAGCTTGATCCATGCGACGCAATCACGATATGGGCGTTCGCCACCAACCCCGCCCCACCTGCAATCGCCGGCCCATTCACAGCTGCCACAATCGGCTTCGCGGAACGGCTCCCGATGGTGAACAGCTGATCATGCAGCACCAAGCCGGCAGTGGGCCCAGCTTCCAGCGCCTCATCCAGGTCCATGCCCGCACAGAAAACTTCACCCTTGGCGTCTATAAGGATCGCCCCAACGCTCGCATCGTTCTGCGAGCCATCTACTGCGTCCACCAATGCCTGACATAGCTCAAGGTTCAAGGCATTGCGCTTCTCAGGACGCGACAACGTAAGCCGCAACAGGCGGCCGTCACGATTAACTTCCAACGTTTGACTCATTGTAATTCGGACTCAGCGGCTTCCACTTCCATCGATAGAAGGCCCGCCCCCATTGTCTTTCCTTGCGCATCCACACGAAGCGACAACGTGCCGCCCCCGCCCAATGCCTCGTACAGCAGGAAGTTCAACGCACCCAAGTTTGGCAATTCATAACGGACAACATCGCCCTTCACCATATTGCCGAAGTGCTCCTGCACTCGCGCCGCCGTCACTTCCCGTTCCAGAATCTTGTAGTGCCGTTCGTCATATGCAATCAGGCCGATGTTCGACGCATCACCCTTATCACCGGAGCGCGCATGCGCAATTTTGTGCAGCGGGATTCTCATTCCACCACCTCCACGCGAGTTTGAATCAAATCTTTGGGCACCAATGCCGGCCAGTAAGCCACCACTTCACGCACCGGCGGCCGGCCATCGCCGAAGCCTGTTGCCGTCGGAGGACCATTCAGCACCAACGGAATCAACTCCCGCGTGAATCGGTCAACCGCTTTCTTATCCGGCCCCCGCACGCCAACGCGAAGTTGCACTTCGGGAATCTGCTCCACTGCCGGAGCCGCCGGTCCGTGGCACGCGTTCACGCCAAGGTACTCGGTGTATATTTCGTCGAACGTCAAACCAAGTTGAGCCAACCGTTCCCGAACAATCCTATCGGCCACCTGCGCCTTATATAAAGCGTCGGGCCAACTATACACCAGTGACCCAATCGCCTTGTACCCATGCAAATAACTAATCGAAAGCTTGGCAGTGGTAGTAGCTGGCCTTCCCTTAATGCCTGTAACTCGCACGCGGTCCTCACCCTCCTGCCGCAATTGAATCGAAGTAAAATCGGCAATGCAATCCGGAGTGATGTAGTTGCGCGGGTCCCCCAATTCGTACAGCAACTGCTCCTTCACCGTATCAAGCGATACCCGCCCCCCCGTGCCTTTGTGTTTCGTCACAGCGAAGGTTCCATCCGGTTCCGCCTCCACAATCGGATACCCGATGTTGGCGAAATCCGGTATCGTCTTCCAATGCGCCTGGCAGTTACCGCCCGTCGATTGCGCCCCGCACTCAATGATGTGCCCCGCAATCGTGCCTGCCGCCAGTTTGTCGAAATCATCAGCCTTCCAGCCATACTCGTGAACCATCGGTGCAAGAGCCAGCGCCGTGTCCGTGGAACGTCCAGTAATGACAACGTCAGCCCCCGTCGCCAGCGCCTCAGCCAGCGGAAAGGCTCCTATATAGGCGTTGGCGCTCTGGATTTGATCACGTATCGTCGTAAGCGGTTCGCCCGTATCCATGCTTTTCATCTCGTGACCCTTGGCCAATAAAGCATCCAGCTTGTCATACACATCGTCACCCAATACAACTGCCACTTTAAGCGACGGCGCCAGGCGTCGAACTTCCCTCGCGCACGCAATCGGATTCACTCCACCCGCATTGGCGATCACCTTCACTTGCCGCTCCTTCAACATCTTCGCAATGCGGCCAATCAACGGCGGAAAGTCACGCGCGTAACCCATATTCGGATCCGCCTGCTTTTGTTTCTGCACGATCGACATGGTGATCTCCGCCAGATAATCCAGCGTCAGATAATCCAGCGGGCCCTGCTCCACAAGCCGCACAGGGGCCTCCAGCCAATCGCCCCAAAAGCCTTGTCCGTTGGCGATACGTATCATAATGTCTCCAATATAAGATGCTTACGATGTCCACTGGCCGTTGCAAGTTCCAGCGCAAAGGCCAGCGTCCGTCGAGTGTCAAGCGGGTCTATCAGCGCGTCAACATGGCCACGCGCCGCCGCGTTGCGCGCATCCAACCATCGGTCATAATCGGCCCGCGTTTTATGAATTCGCTGCTGCAACTCTTCCGGCACAGGCTGCCCAGCAGCTTTCAATTTCTCAAGCTCCGGACCGTGCACAGCCTGCACTGCCGAATCACCTTCCATCACACCGATGCGCGCCGTCGGCCAGCCCAACGTAAAGTGTGGGTCGAACCCCTGCCCCGCCATCGCGTAATACCCGGCGCCGGAAGCATGGTTGATCGTCAGCACAATCTTCGGAACAGTCGCGCAAGCCATGGCCTCAACCATCTCGGCGCCAGCACGGATAATGCCTCCCGCCTCAGCCTCGGTCCCCACCATGAATCCGGAGACGTCTTGAAAGTATAGGATGGGCGTCCCAAGCCGTTCCGCATGCTCCACGAAGTACGCAACCTTCCGCGCCGATTCCGTATAAACGATTCCGCCAATCCGCGGCTGGCCCTGCGCCTTCAAAAATCCCCGGCGATTGGCGATCACTGCCACAGGCCGGCCCTCCAGCCGCGTCGAAGCACAAAGCATTTCCGGCGCGAAGTCCGGCTGAAATTCCGTAAACTCATCGCCGTCAACAACGCGAGATAAAATGTTTTCGATGTCGTAAGGCAGCCGATGATTTGCGGGCAACGCAGTATACAGACCCTCGGCGGCATTCCGTGGCGCCACGCCGGTCGGCCCCTCCAAAGCCGCCGGCAAATTACGAAAGCGTCCACGAAGCATAGCCAAACATTCCGCATCATTTTTTGCCCTGTAATGCGCCACGCCGCTAACTTTGGTATGCATCGAGGCGCCGCCCAACGATTCCGCGTCCACCACTTGGCCCGTTGCGCCCTTCACAAGGTTCGGCCCACCCAGCCCCATGAAACTGGCGCCTTCCACCATAATGATTTCGTCCGACAGGGCGGGTAGGTACGCGCCCCCGGCTATGCACATCCCCATCACCGCCGCGAACTGAGGCACCTTCAATTTCCGGCGCATCAGACAGTTGTAATAGAAGATGCGCGCCGCCCCATACTGTCCAGGAAAAACGCCCTCCTGCAAAGGAAGATTCACGCCCGCCGAATCCACCAAGTACACGATTGGCAAGCGATTCCGCATCGCCACTTCCTGCGCCCGCAAGATTTTGTGAATCGTTTCCGGCCACCACGCCCCGGCCTTCACCGTTTGGTCGTTCGCCACAATCACCGCCGGCCGGCCTTCAATGCGCCCGCAAACAGTGATCACCCCAGCCGCCGGAGCCTGCCCATCGTAAAGGTCCCAAGCCACCAGCAACCCCAGCTCAAGAACAGGCGCACCTGGGTCCACCAATTGCGCCACACGCTCACGCGCCGTAAGCTTCCCTTCTTTATGTTGCTTTGCGATTTTGGCTGGGCCGCCACCCTGGCGGACTTTTTCTTCCAGTTCCCGCCACTGGGCCAATAATTGATCCATTCCTTGTAGTATACGGCTGCTACCATATCATTCATGCTTGGACTGGATCCGAAGGCTGCCAGGGCGACTTGGACCGTAGCCGCAATTATTGCTTTCTTCTGGCTTTTGTACACAGCCCGCGAAGCTATTCTAGTCTTCATCATCGCCACTCTGCTGGCTTATATGATTGCTCCAATTGTTGATTTTGTGAATCGTCACACTGGTTGGAGACTGCCCCTTTGGGCGTCAATGGTGATCGTCTACGTTTTCCTGGTCGCCGCAGTTGTCAGTGGGGCTCTGACGCTTGGGGGAAGGATTGTGGAAGAAGCCGGGTTGCTGGCGCTACGCATCCCACAATTGCTGTCCGACAAATCAACTACCCTCCCATTACCCCATTGGTTGGAAATCTACCGCCCGCAGATTGAAGCGTTCGCCAGGACACAATTGGGTTCACTGGCCGACTATGCTTTGCCCGCATTGCAAACCGCGGGCAAGAGTTTACTTGCCGGACTGGCGCATCTGCTCTACATCATATTGGTACCCATCCTCAGCTTCTTCTTCTTGCTGGATGCCAAGCAGATTCGCGCCAGTTTGCTCGAAATGTTTCACGACGACGACCAACGACGCCTTCTACAAAAATTCATGGAGGAGGTGCACAAACTGCTCGGGCATTATATTCGCGCGCTGTTTGGTCTTGCCACTGCCGCGTTTATTTTTTACGCTTTGTTTTTTGAGATTGCCGGCGTGCCCTACGCTTTATTATTAGCCTTGATCGCCGGAGTGTTGGAGTTCATCCCCGTCGCTGGACCACTACTTGGAGCCGTCATCGCAACGGTTGTGGCGGCCGCTAGCGGGTATACACACTGGGGCGCAATGGTGATCTTCTTCGCCCTCTATCGCATCTTTCAGGATTACGTAATCCAGCCTTATTTAATGAGTTCCGGCGTCGAGGTCCATCCCATAGCCGTCCTCTTCGGTGTGTTGGCCGGGGAACAAATCGCCGGTGTACCCGGCATGCTGCTCTCTGTCCCGCTGATGGCGATTGCGCGAATCCTCTATAGATTGGCGTTGCACGGAGTCGACGCGGAATGAAGCAGGCAGCCTTCGCCGTGTTAACCGCCCTGCCCCTTTGCGCCCACATGGTAAGCCTGAGCAGCGGGACTCTACGTGTCGATGGGACGCAGCTGATTTACGAAGCCCGCATCCCACTCTACGAGATCCCCAATATCCCCCAATTCGACAAGCTGCTGTTCGATGAAATCCACTTCCGCAGCCGCTCCGGCGACGCAAAGCTGGTAGGAAGCGCATGTACCGCCGACAAGGACGAAGGCTTCTACCGCTGCAACGCCACATTCACGTTAGCCCAGCCTGAAGAAGAACTCGAAGCCTACGTCGGTTGGCACCGAGTCATCGCTCAAAACCACACCCACGTACTAAGCGCCGTACGCGGCGAAGTCACAGCCCACGGTGTGCTCCAGGCCTCATCCCCAACGGCAAAGTTGCGTTTCCGCCCACTGACATTGGCCGAACAGCTGACCGAAGGCGCGTGGGCGGGTGGGCAGTGGCTATTAACAACCCCCGTGATGCTTCTCCTTCTGGCGGCGATTGTAGTCGCGTCGCGAAGCCGGCCCGAATTCAAATTGCTCGCGGCATGCTTCGTCATCGGCCAAGCGCTGCCATTGCTAGCCGCCTCGGTAACGCCAGTCTTGAACCCGCGCTTCTTGGAATTAGCCTCAGCCCTCGCGGTAGCTTATCTAGCGGTAGAGATCCTATTCCTCCCACAGGCCGGCACTCGCTGGCTCGTAGTAGCCGTGGTCGGACTGTTCCCCGGCCTAGCCCTAGCGGCAATGGTCCGGCAAACAGAACTCTCGGCTGTTGGTGTGTGGCTTGGCGCTCAATCAATGGAGGTAATGCTTGTGGCCACCTCCGGATTTGCCTGGCTTCGCTACAGCATCGGCCGAGGGCTTGATAGACTCGCAGGGTGGGCGCTCCTAGCGCTTGGCGCGGCTTGGTTTGCCTACCGGTGGTTCGTTTAGTGGCTCGCCTCGCCAGATGGCCGTCCGTCCCGATCTTGGCGCTTCTAAGCCCATTCGACCAGGCATGGGCGGTTGGAAATTTGGATCCCAATTGAAGATTGACAAAGCTATCCGCGTGAATCAGCGTGAATCAGCGGCCAGAAACCCATCTCCCCGTAGCCATGAATCGCTTCTACCTGAAATGCGACCCACAACAGCACGAAAAACAAGATCAATCCACGAATTCGGGAAACCTTAAAAGTTCTTACTCGCGTTCACTTGCGGCCATAATCTTATTCCAAGAGAACCGGGCTAAATTAATTAGGCGTAGCAGCTTTATCCACGCGGTCGACAATGAAAATATTCGCCGTAGCCAACTTCTTCTCAAGCCTCAGTCCAAGCTGCGCCTGCACAGCCCCGACTAACGAC
>JANXXI010000152.1 GCA_025350695.1 Acidobacteriota bacterium | reverse complement strand
AAACATGTTTTGATACATATGTTTAGGCTGTTGGTTCAGGCCTTTGGTTACCTCTCTGGTGAGATATACGGGCTAACTAACGAAGGACTGCAGTCGGCCCGCCGTCAAGAAGGCGCGCGGCGGCGGTGAGTCCGGGGTGGTGATAATTGAGGAATCCCCAAATCTTGCCGAAGGTCGCCAGATTGTCGATTTGGGTTTTCGACAACTCTGTGAAAGATATCTGGGAGCCGCGGTCGAACTCTTGATCCAGATTGTAGGAGGTCTTGGGCACTTCCACTCTGGGCGTCTCCCAGATAGGCTTGCCGTCGAAATCGTCGGTACCTAAACCGCCCGCCCCGCGTAATTCTTCTCGTAATCCGCTGGTATTCTCCGCTCTTGACGCGCGCGACTCAGCCGGGATTCGAACGATACCATTCGATGTTCGCCTGCAAGCCTTCTTCAAACGGCGTCTGCGGACGCCATCCGGTTTCGCGCATCAGCTTCTCGCTCGACAACGCGTAGCGGCGATCATGGCCGGGGAGGTCCGTCACGGTCTGCATTAGACTTTCCGGCGTGCCGGGAAGTCCCGGGCGGGCCTTTGGATTAAGCAGTAGTGACTTGTGTGATCGAACTCCACGATTTTCGCTTTGGGCGCGTCTCGGCGAAACGCTTCGATCTGCTCGGCGGCGCACCGTTAACCAAACGCGCATGGCTCGACGGAGAGTCTGAGAGAGCTGCCACGCCAACGACAAAGCAGCATTGCTCTCTCCGCGAGATAGGATTTTCGCTCATAGTGGCCATGTCGCGGCGGTCCTGGCTCTGGACGGTTAATCAAAAGGCCCGGCCGCTCGAAGTGAGAGTCGTTTGGCTCCCCGACATGGATTCGAACCACGATTCACGGCGTCAAAGGCCGCTGTCCTACCATTAGACGATCGGGGAATGTTCGTAAAGACGTTGCGAACTATCTACAGTTTACCGCAATCAAGCGGCCCGCGTCACCACTCGGAATAAGGCGTACCTTCCAAGCTCATCTTGTCCGACCCGCTGCGCACATCAAATAACCCAGGTTCGCTTGCCGAAGCGCTTCCCGAAGCATCTTCCATGATCAGCTTCCACGTGGTCGATTGCCCGGTGATCGTATCGATCGGGATCTGCCGCAAGTACCCTTCTTTTACAAGATCCTCAAGCCCCTGCGGAGCCTTCTGCTTGTCGTAAGTATATTCATCAATGAGCTGACGTAAAGTGTATAGATTGCTGTGGAGCACGCTTTCCTTCGCGCGAAGAATCGACTTTTGATACATCGGAACGGAGACAGAAATAATAGTAGTGATGATCGCGATTACGATCATCAACTCGACGAGCGTGAAACCGCGCTCGAATGCCGTCCGCTTGTTGCTACTCCGCTGTTTACCACTCTGCGTAGGGCTTGCCATCTGGCGCTTTCTCCGTTGACTTAGTGTACACATCAAAAACATGCTTTCCCGCGCCGCCCGAACCCGGCGACTTCGGATCGTCCTGCATACTGCGAACGCCCCACTCGGTGGACTTGGTGAACGGGTCGCGTGGGATGCGTCGCAGGAACTTCATTTTCTTATCTCCGGTCGCCGCTTTCTGCCCCTCCACCAGTACATCCAGATTCTCCGGATAGCCTTCGGTGTCTGGCTTCACTTGACCAAAATCCCCGCGATCCGAAGCGTCCTTGTACTTATCGATGGCGCGACGCATGTCATCGAGGGCGTAGCGCAACTCGCGCTCTTTATCGCGGCGTAATTTATGCCGCGCCAAAGGCACTGCCATGCCGCTCAACAAGAGCAGGATCGAAAAGGCCACGATGATTTCGATCAAAGTGAACCCGCTCTGTCGTCTGCTGCGCCGCTTCATTCTAATTTCCAATCCCGAATCCCCGCCCAATTTCCTAGCGAATCTCCACATCAATGGATGGTGAGTTTGACGGAACCACTTGTTGCTCGGAATTCTTGAAACCAGGATCCAAAACATTGATCCTGGTTGACCCGGGCGCAAGGGTTGTGAATGTCAAACCCAATATAGCCCCATTCCCGTTTAATCCCTTCACCCCGGCGGGCCGGCTCAGTGAAATTGTCGCTTCTCCCTCATCGTTTCTGGTGTTCTCACTAAACACCACCTGCTGCCCATCGCTCCCAAGGAACGCGCCCGGCGTCAGAGCATTCAGCTTCAACTTTTTAGCATCGTATTTGACCTTTAACGGCGTGGCATATAGGTCCTGCGCGCCCTCCACGTGCAGGCTCACCACTATGGGCGAACCAGCTTTGGTCACCACGCCATTAGGCTGGAAAGCCAGTTTTACCGCCGCGGCAGGAGCCTTGGCCTTGGGTCCGTCCGGAATCGACGGAACGCCGCTATCAACAGGCGCGGTGTTCACAGGTGTTGGTGAACTTACGGCATTCGGATCGCGCTTCATTTCCCGCTGCACCTTCAGGGTTTGATCGAAGCCCGAAGCCACGCCACGTAGGTTCGAGGCAGTGATATCGGAGGAGCGCACGATATGCGGTACCAAGGCAATGATTAACTCGCTTTGCGACCGGTCAATAGCCTCACTCGAAAAGAAACGTTTTAGAAACGGAATATTCATCAACCCAGGAATCCCGCTGATGGTCGTCGAATCCTGATACTGCACCAACCCACCAATAATGCTCATCTCACCTTCCTTGACGCGGAGATCATCAATCACCTTGCGTTGGCCAATCACTGGTTGCTGGATTCCGCCAATGTCGATGCGTTCCTTCACGTTCGATACTTCAATTTCCACGTGCATGTACACTTCATCTTCGGAAACCACGCGAGGCGTAATATCGACATTGACGCCGACCTCGATCATTTGAAATTGGGTATTGACTAGAGCGTTAGTGCCAATTGAACCGACCCCGGCCTGAAAGCTGCCGCTGGCGGTGGGAACTTTATCACCCACGCGCAGGGTGCCTTTCATACCATCGGCCATGCGGATTTGCGGACTCTGCTTCACCTGCGTGCCACGGTCGGACATCACCGCGCCCAGCAAGTAACTAGGAAGCGAGACCGAATAATCCCGCTGCGAAATATTCTTTATTTGCGGTAGCGTAATCGAGTTGGTGGCTTTGTCTGTCGAAGCTGTCTTGTTCACCCCTCCCAGCGTTGGCGATAAGGTAAATTGCAGCCCCGGCGTCGTTCCGGTGGCAAGCGACGAAACCAGCGTACGCGTCCGGCCTGTCGCCGTTTCCATCACAATCACATCGACCACAATTTCCGACTTTGGCTTGTCCAAATCCGCCAGTAGTTTTTCTACAAGCAACACCTGATCCAGCGTCCCTCGAACCACAATCGCATTCTGCGGATTGTAGGTGAACATTCGCCGCACTTCAAGCGTGGAGCGCACGGTTGTGACAATTTCCTGCAACTCCTGCACCGAATTCACGTTGTTCAAGTAAAATACACGGACAACATTTTCCTCGTGGTCCCGGCGCTTGGCGATATTATCATTGGTAACAAAAATGGCGTTTGCCGATAGCGGTTTCCAGTAGGACTTGGTCATCACGCTCAAATACTCAAGCGCCTCTTCAAGAGTCGTATTATTTAGATCCACGCTGTAGTTGCGTTGCGAGCCTTGTTGATATTCCGGATCGAAAATTACATTTATGCCCGCCAGCTTACCCAAAGTTTCAAACAGCACTCGCACCGGCTGATTGCTCATCTTTAACGGACGGATATCCGGATTGAGCGGCTTCAGTTCAGGCACCGGAGACAAAGTCGCGATCCGTTCCTCGGATTCCCGCCGCGATTTTTGCGCCGGGGTCAGACCGCGTGCCCGAGGTTTGGCGCCAGACTTTTCTTGCTCCGCATCCAGCATCGTTTTGGTGCGGCGCATTTCCTGGATGGCAATCGTCGAGGATGGATCCAGGACCAGAGCTTTAGAAAAGGCTCCCAGCGCTTCTTCCAAATTACCCGCCTCGCGCAGCTTTTGCCCCTTCTTCACGAAAATTTGGGAGGATTCAAAGCGCGCCCGCCGCGCGGCGATCTGATACCCCACATCTGACCCATCTTCATTAAGGGCTTTTTCGTAGAACTCTAGGGCCCCCTCGAAGTCCCGCTTGGCTTCCAGCTTGCGGCCTTCGATGAGAAGCCTGTCGCCTTTTCGGTTCTTAGCTTCCAAAGGGAGGCTGGGAATCAGCAATAAGAACACCAGCCAAAGGCTGCATAACTGTCTGAAAATACTAACGTTATTTATCATTTTCCGGTCACTTTTTTGGCCCGTGTTACACTGAAGTGAAGGCTCGGGCGCGGACTCATTTAGTACAAGGTCCACATAAGCGATTGACGCAATTCGGTTTCGCGCCGTTGAGGGTAATTTTTTGGCCGCCGAAAAAGGCATTAAAATCCTAAGTGATAATCGGCAAGCAGGGCATAATTATTTCCTGGATGACCGGTTTGAGGCTGGAGTAGTCCTCACGGGTACGGAAGTGAAGTCCTTGCGTGGTGGGAAGTGCCAACTCCGTGACGCCTACGTGGAAATTGTAGGCGGCGAAGGCTGGCTGGTGAATGCCCATATAAGCGAATATTCGCATGGCAATATCATGAATCACCTGCCTGAGCGTCGCCGCAAGTTGCTGCTACATAAGGGTGAAATCGATAAACTGCACGGCAAAACACGGGAAAAGGGTTTCTCTCTAATCCCAACAAAGATATATTTAAAGAATGGACGCGTGAAAGTGGAATTCGCGCTTGCCAAGGGTAAAAAACTGCACGATAAGAGGGATACCGAGCGGAAACGCGAACAGGAAGCCGAGGTTCGGGCAGCCGTTCGTCGTCATACCAAACAGTAGGCCCCGGAAGATCGGGACGCCCTCGAAGAGGATTTAGGGAATGAAAGTTCAATTTGTACGCCAGACTTTGTCGACCGTCGAAGCCGATGCGGTTGTTCTAATCGCTTTTGAAGGTGATGGTAAACCCAAGGGAGGCCTTGCCGAGCTTAATTCGGGCAATGGCGGTTGGGTGGACGAAGTACGCGCGAGCGGTGAGTTCCATGGCAAGATGCTTGAGACGGCCATGCTGCACCGGCCGAAGGGCCTGAAAGCCAAGCGTTGTGTGCTGATCGGGGGTGGCGATGCCAAGGTATTCGGCCCGGCCCAGATGCGCAAACTGGTGGGGGCGCTTGCCCGAAAGCTGAAGACCCACTCCATGGCGCATGCCGCGCTGTTCCTTGATGGAGCTTTGGCCACCGAAGATTTGGCGCAAGCGGCGACGGAAGGGGCGATCCTCGGTAACTGGGAACCGACTGTGCATAAGAGCGATAAGAAGGACGTACGCTTCCTGGCCAGCTTCACCGTGTCAACGGCGAAGGGCAACTTGGCCGCGCCTGTGGAGCGGGGTTCGATTGTCGCAACCTCACAAAATTTCACTCGAGATTTGGTCAACGAGCCGGCCAACCTACTGACGCCGATGGTGCTGGCGAAGCGGGCGCAGGAGATGGCGGCGGAAGAAGGCCTTGAGTGTGAAGTCTTGGACAGGGAACGGATGGAGCAACTGGGGATGGGCTCGCTGCTGGGCGTTTCGATGGGTAGCTCGCAGCCACCGGCTCTGATCGTGGTGCGCTATCGCCCCGCTAAGGCGAAGTCGAAGGATCATTTGGCGTTAGTGGGGAAGGGCGTCACGTTCGACACTGGTGGCGTTTCGATCAAACCAGCTGACGGCATGGAGAAGATGAAGTACGATATGGCCGGTGGCGCGGCGGTGCTGGGTGCGATGAAAGCGCTGGCGAAGCTGAAGCCTTCGATCGCGGTAACGGCGTTTGTGCCAGCCGTGGAAAACATGTGCAGCCACAACGCGCAGCGGCCTGGGGATATCGTCACCGCGATGTCGGGTAAGACGATTGAAGTGCTTAACACCGACGCTGAGGGGCGGCTGATTTTGGCCGATGCTATGGAATACGCGCGGCGCCAAGGCTGCACGCACATGGTGGATGCGGCGACGCTCACCGGAGCGGTTGTGGTGGCTCTGGGCCATGTACACATCGGGGCGTTTTCCAACAATGATGAGATGTTCGATCGTGTAGCGAAGGCGTCGAAGGGGCAAGGCGAGAAGATGTGGCGCATGCCGTTGGATGATGAGTATAAGGAATACTTGAAATCGCCGTTTGCGGATTTGGGGAACATCGGCGGACGATGGGGCGGGGCGTGTACGGCGGCTTATTTCCTGAAGGAATTTGCGTGTGATACGCCGTGGGTGCATCTCGATATCGCTGGGACCGCGTGGCTGGACGAGACGAAGCCAGACATGCCGAAGGGGCCGACGGGGGTGTGCGTGCGGACGTTTATTGATTTGGCGTTAGGCTGGTAGCTGTTCCTTGCGGCTTGCAGGGATGTTAGAATTTTGGGGAGTTCCATCATGATTTCCTCGCTTAAGGTTGAAGGGTACCGTGGGTTGAAGCAGTTTGAAATGGGCCAACTGGGCAGAGAATTCGATGATCCAGAGTGATATGGTTTCGCCAATCCATGTCCTTAAATTACCATAGCTATAACAGTTAGAAACTAAGTAACCACAGAGCCGTTATGGCTTGCAAGCTTTTCTTCAGGAACTCATTGCTTCCTAAAAAACAGAAAGCGCCGCGAGTGGCTTAGGCTCGCGGCGCTTTACTTCTTTCAAGGAATCGGAGCTATTTCTTCTTGAGCTTCAACGGAAGGGTATTTCCGTTCTGCGACCAATCGCCTGTCATCTCCGTACCCTCTTTGTTCAGTTGGCCTTCGTACCCTCCGCCAATCGCATGCACCTTCAAAGACAATTTTCCTTCTTTGGCCTGAATGGAACTAGCCGGAATTTCGCCTCCGCCTTGATCGAGGCTAACCAAAGTAGCCGTCGCTCCGCTGTCGCTGTTCTTGATGGTCAGCTCAAGCCGAAGGACGTTTCCGTTGATGTCCAGCGCTCCGGTCCACTTGCCCGTGAGTTCCTTAGCCACCGCTGGACTGGGTTTTGGAAGATCCACTGTGGCCTCGCCAGTTTTCTTCAATTTCAAGGGCATCGTATTGGGTCCAGCTGCAATTTCGCCGTCAAGAGCTTTACCGTCCGCCGAGAGCGTCCCAGAAAACATCGGCGCATTCTCGCTGCCAGCCATCAAACGGAATGTAAGTTTGCCATCGGCGAACGCGACGTCGCTGATGGGCATGGAGGAATTGGTTTGAGGATTGGCCATGGATCCGATCCACCCCTTGTCTGTCTTGTCGATATCAATCTTCATATCGAGGGTGCGATTGGGTGTCTCTAGCGCGCCTTCCCAATGTCCACGCGGACCATCCTGCGCTGTAACCGTGAAGCAAAACGCACACGCCAACGCTGCGAGAAACGAGTTCCTATTCATAATGTCTCCTCATTGGAATACCGGTTGGACAACCTATCGCCTGGGGCTGGTCGCGTTTTTGATTTCGGCATCGATGATCTTCTTGAATTCGGCCGGCTCAAGGGATCCTGTGTACTTTTTGCCGTTGACAAATACTGTTGGTGTGGCTTCGACGCCGATCTTTTCGCCTTCGGCTTCATCCTTCTCAACCGCAACCCGGATGGAATCCGAATCAATGTCGGTGTTGAAGCGCGTGACATCAAGACCAATCTGCTTAGCCCACGCGCCGATGTTGGCGCGATTGATACTTCGAGCATTGGCATAGAGCACGTCGTGCATTCCCCAGAACTTGCCTTGGGCATGGGCCGCGAGGGAGGCTTGGGCGGCTATCTTAGCTTGCGGATGATTGCTTAGAGGGAACTGTTTGAACACAAGCCGCACGTCCTTGGGATACTGCTTCAGGATGGCGTTCAAGTTGCCTACGGCGATGGTGCAGTAGGGGCACTGGAAGTCTGAGAACTCGGTAAGAGTGACCTTTGGATTATCGGCTCCTTTGGCCGGCGCGCCTGCAGTTGCGATCGAGACCGGATCCCACAAGATGCGATCGCGCATCATGGCCCGTTTCGCCAGATCGCTTCCCAGCACCAGCTTTTCCATTTCAGACGCGGACTTGCCTTCCGCGGCGGCACGGGAAACCATGTTGGCCAAGACCTTGCTTTGGGAGCACGGAGGGTCTTCAATGCGGCACTGGGCCAGCTTCATTCCGCAGCCACAGGTGCACCCGGTCGCACGCAAAACTGTGAGGCCAGTTTGCTTTTGAGGGGGCGTGGATTTCCCCCATTCGACGTCGGGCAGATCGGTTGCTGTCTTCCATGGTTGAGCCGAAGCGGTGGCGATTAGCAGGAGCCCGAGAAATAGTCGCATTCTTTTTATTATGGTGGTACCGCGCCGATTCCGCTACAGCGTATAATTATGGAAGACCGTCAACCCGCCTCGTGCGCCTGTAGCTCAGCTGGATAGAGCAACTGGCTTCGAACCAGTAGGCCGGGGGTTCGAATCCCTCCGGGCGCACCACTTAACCCTTTTAAAATCCATTGATTACAACGGATTTTCCGCGCTCCGGCGGAATCCGTATTTTACGCACTGTGCCCAATTTTGTGCCCGCCCTGAACCACGTTAGCTCTCGAACCTTGTCAGGTTGCGGGTGAACGTAGCGTTTCGTAGTGGCAAAATCGGCATGACCTGCTACGTGCGCAAGAGTGTAGGGGTCCAATGCTGAGGATAATCTTGTAAGACAAGTGTGCCTGAAGGCATACGGCGGAAAATACTCCGCTCCACCGGATTTACAAGCGTTCTTGTGCTCTTTTTTAATCGTGGTTGCTTTGAATCCGGTTTTAGTGAAGGGAACTGATGGCCCCTTGCATCTTTTATACGCGCGAGTCTTATTATCTGTCTTGGTGGATTTTCATCTAGTGCCGGTGGAGCTTAACCATTTTGTCACCCGAGTGATGGCTTTGAAATTGATCGATCTTTGCTCCCTTGGGCGGTTTCTAGAACGTCTAATAGTTGTCGAGTCAGTAAAACGCTGAGCAAGTCTTCAAGTTGTTCCACGTTTACTAGATCTCCGTCAGTTTCACTTGATTTATCTGCGGCCTCTAAAGCGTCATAATATGGCTTTTTGTTGTCTGCGATTTGTGCGGGTATGCTCTTCCTAGCATACAGCGGGTGACCAAGACGTAAGCAGAGGACGAGATAAGAACATGCACGCGAAGTTCGCCCGTTACCATCGGTAAAAGGATGAATCCAGTTGAGCCGCCAAAGGACATATGCGGCAAGATGAAGCGGTGTAGAGCTATGCCATTTCTCGTTCACGTAGTCGCACATGTGTTCGACTTTTTCGGGCACGAGGTGCGCTCCAATGGGAGTATGTTTGCTGCCCTGTATCTCTATGTCTGCCGGCCTATATACCCCTGCAAAGCTACTTATACCTTCAAGGGCAATCCGATGTAGGTGCATGAGATGCGAAGGCCTCAGTTTAAACTGCCTTTGTTTTTGAATATAATCTTCGACGATATCTGTTACTTCATCGATTTGTTTGATTCCATTTCTGCTCTCGGCTAGGGTGTGTCTATTTTAGGACGACAGCTAACAATAGAGAAGTCAACAGCTTAGGGTGGATCGATACGGTTCGACAGTGAGGAAAACAGGGGGATATGAAGATATCCCCCTGTTTTTCGTGGTTCGCTGGTCAGGACCGAGGC
>JANXXI010000139.1 GCA_025350695.1 Acidobacteriota bacterium | reverse complement strand
ATAAGGACGAAGAAGCCACCGGCGGCTATGCTGCTGACGGCATTGTCCAGCGCGCGGTGTCGGCAATCAAGCGGGAATTGCCGCGTCTGCTGGTGATCACCGATGTTTGTAATTGCGAGTATACGAGCCACGGCCATTGCGGCAAGATCATCAATGGCGACGTGGACAACGACATCACGTTGGGTTGGCTGGCGAAGTCCGCCGTTTCTCATGCCCGCGCCGGCGCCGACATAGTTGCGCCGTCGGACATGATGGATGGCCGGGTGGCAGCGATTCGGACCGCGCTTGACGCCGAGGGTTTTTCCAATACCCCTATCTTGAGCTATGCCGCCAAGTTCGCCAGCGCGTTCTACGGGCCGTTTCGCGAAGCTGCCGAATCCACACCACAATTTGGCGACAGGCGCAGTTACCAGATGGACCCAGCCAACGCCCGCGAGGCGATGCGGGAAATTCAATTGGATTTGGACGAGGGCGCGGACATGATCATGGTCAAACCCGCCATGCCATATCTCGACATCATCCATGAGGCCCGGCAGCGTTTCGACGTACCTATCTCCGCGTATCAGGTCAGTGGCGAGTACAGCATGATTATGGCCGCCGCGCGCAACGGATGGATCGATGAGGAACGGGCGATGATGGAATCGCTGACGTCGATCAAACGCGCGGGAGCGGGTTTGATCTTAACCTACTTCGCAATCAAGGCTGCAAGGCTACTGGCTCAAGAATAAACCAGCGCACCAGCCCCCGATGCCAATCGGGGGATTCTACGGGGATCGCCATTTTTCCAAACCTACTGGCAATCCCAACCGATTCTGAAGCTCAGAAATAATTAAAATCCCCCCAAGTTGGTTTTTGGGGGCTAGAATGCCTCCCGTGCCCGCTGCGATCGCTTATATCGCACCGTAGCGGCGACCACATGCAAGACCACCCCGAATCTCAAGGAATACTTGAAGTCGAATCGATTTTTTCTGAGCTTCTCTCATCGGGGGCTACTGCACCGTGATCTTCGGCATCGGCACTGCTTTCATCGGTTCGTGTAATCCAAACGAGAAGACGGCAGTGGACGAAGCAATCGCCACAAATTGTTTGCCGTTTACTGAATAGGTGATCGGCGAGGCGAGCATTCCTTCACCCACGTTGAAATGCCACAGATGCTTACCATTCTTCGCGTCGATGCCGACAAGCTGACCATCGTCATCACCCACGAACACTACGCCCCCGGCCGTGGAAACTGTGCCGGACCAACTCTCCGCCGGACCGGTGAAAGGATATTCCCAAACGCGTTTGCCCGTCTTCGGATCAAGAGCACGCAGGATGAATTGTCCAAGATCCTTTGGCTTCGTTCCAGCGCCGCCACCAGAGAAGCTCTTCTTCGGTTCCGGTGTTTTTGACGATGAAGTAAAGATGTCGCACTGTTCCAGCGTCACCACGTAAAGCAAGCCAGTGGCAGGATTGAACGATGGCGACATCCAATTCGTTGCGCCCCTTACGCCCGGACAAACCAAATTCCCAGACGGCGTCGGGTCTTTCCCCGGCACTTCAATCGGCCGCCCTTTAGCGTCGACCCCGGTTGCCCAGTCAAGCTTATCCACTAGCTTTTCAGCCTTAATAAATTCTCCGGTGGTGCGGTCCAAAATATAGAAAAATCCGTTCCGATTCGCGTGGACTACAAGCTTGCGAGGCTTTCCGTCGATCGGCAAATCGAGCAACACCGGCCAGGCCTGCGCGTCCCAATCATGCACATCGTGCGGCGTGAACTGAAAGTACCACTTCATCTTTCCCGTATCGGCATCAATCGCAAGCAGGGAGCAACTATACAAGTTGTCGCCGCCACGATCGCCGCCAAAAAAATCTGGCCAGGGGTTCCCGGTGGTCCAATAAAGGGTGTTCGTATCGGGGTCATACGTCCCGCTTAACCAGGTGCCCGCGCCGCCGTACTCAACATATTTGCCCCAACTCTCTGAGCCCTTTTCCCCTTTGGCCGGCACCGTATACGTTCGCCATAACTCCTCGCCCGTCGATGAGGACAATGCCGCGATGTACCCGCGCATTCCCGTGTCGCCGCCAGCGACGCCCACCATTATTTTGTCGCGCACCACGAACGGCGCAGCCGATGCGAAAGCGCCTTCTTCAATGTTGCCGTACTTGTGCTGCCACAGCACTGAGCCGGTGCGGCGGTCAAGCGCCACCAAATAAACATCGGCCGTGACGAAGTAGACGCGATCTCCGTAAACCGCTGCGCCCCGATTCACTGCTTCCTTCTTTGCTCGCGTATCTTTGTATGCCCAAATCAGCCGGCCGGATGCCGCATCCAGCGCGCGAATCTCGTTTGTGTTGGTGATGTACATCACGCCGTCGTAAACAATCGGATTGGTGCGCAATCCGCTAGCTCGCGGCACGTGGTACACCCACTTTGGAACCATGTTCGCAACGTTGGCCGTGTTGATTTGCGTCAAAGGGCTGTGCCTTTTGCCTTGATAGTCGCCAGCCACCGTAAGCCAGTCGGCGTTGGGGCTCTTCTTAATGTCCTCAAAAGTTACCTGACCGGGACAAACGGTTGCCAGGGCGGCGAATATGATGATAGAAATACGATTCATGATCTGCTTGTCCTCGGGTTATTTCTTCGATGGTACAAAGGGGCGCAGGCTTTGTTTGGCAAGGTAGGCTACGAGATCATCCACTTCCTTGGTGGACAGTTTGCTCCCATAATCCTTGGGCATGGGCGAACCCTTCCCCAATGTCATTTCCGCAACATCCGCCATATTGATCAGATGCAGGTTCCCTTGCCGATCTTGCAACTGCAGCGAATAGTTCGACCGGTTGCGCGCCACGCCCTTCAGAGACTTGCCATTTCTAAGGGTCACGCTGACGGCATGGTAACCGTCCGCTCCGTCGCCGTCTGGATCAAGGATCGCGTCGCGAATCGCCAGTGCGGGCTTGACCGAAGCAATGTTCGATAGATCCGGACCCATCTTCCCGCCTTGATTGTTGATCGAATGACAGCCCGTGCAGCCGCCCTTTCCCGAGAAAACCGCGCGCCCGTTTTCGACATCGCCGTTAACTGTCGTTTCTATCGCGGGCGAAGTCATTGAGACGACAAATGCCACCACCTGCCATGCTTGATCTTCCGGTAAATTGGAGGCGGGCATGCCCGCGCCGACTCCCTTCTGCACGGCCTTGAATATGGTTGGCGGATCAACAGCATGCCAAAACACGCGCATGCGTAGATTGGGTCCGCGGCCACCTTGGCCATCTGCTCCGTGGCAGGCCGCGCACCCGCCGGCGAATAATTTCCCACCGGCATCGATCGCCTTGGGATCCCCAATGGCCGGGTTCTTGGATTCCTCGCCTTCCTTTTCGTGCTGAGCCAGCAAAGGCATTGCGATAAGTAACGTAAGTACTGCGAGGCGTCGCTTCATATGGGCTTTATTATATGTCGAATAAGCGCCCCTATGGAGCTACGCTAATCGTGACTAGATCGGGGCTGGAGTTGCCGCCCACGCTCAAGACTACCGGCAAGGATCCGAGGGTCGCAATATTCGGGGGAATCCTAACGTTCACTTGCATCAGTCCGGTGATTAGGTTGGGGGCCGCACCCGCATAAATAACTTCCGCGGGTTGTCCGGCAATGGTAACCGTAACGGGCTGGAGAGGCTTCGGATAGTTGTCGATGGCCAACCGGCCGCTGAGCCCAGCCGGGTCTGTCTGTCCTTCACCCGTTGCATAGAGGACGATGATTGAACCGGGCTTGGCTGGGGCTTCTCGTCTATTGAAGAAGCCGTTTTCGTTCAGCGCAGCGGCCTGCCCTTTGCCTGAAGAATCGGCCGTGAATATTCCTGGAGCCGAGCTAGCAACAGTCAGCTTGACCGGTGGCGAGCGTAACGCTTTGTATTCCACAACAACATTCACCGAGGTTCTTCCTGCTACTTCGTAAGGAACGATTAGCCCAATTTGATTAGCCGCCGCGAATAGAAGCGGCGCCGGCAGTTCGTCGAACAAAACGCGTGTAGAAGCAAGGAATGTCGTGGCGGAGTTGTTCTGCAACTGAATGCCCGTCAAATCAGCGGGTCCAAAGCCGAACCCAAACAGAGTGACAATCTCTCCCGGCGCAATCGCTCCCGATTTGAAGCTGGCGCCATTCAGCACGCCATTATCCGCGAAGAGCGGAACTAAGGGAGCAATCGTTAGAGCGTAGTTCGCCTGTGCCGCCCTTCCACGCGAATCGCTTACCTGTATGGCGAAGAAGAAATCTCCCAAAGCTGTCGGGGTTCCTGAGAGAACGCCTGAAGTTTGATTGATCGATAGCCCAGGAGGCAACGGCGCCCCGAATGGAGTCCAAACGTAAGGTGGCGTTCCTCCTTGCGCCACCAGTTGCTGACTGTATGGCGCGCCAACAAATCCCTTGACCAGATCCGTCTTGGTGATCAGAATGGAGCCTTTGGAGTTTAACGAGAATACGCGGCTTGCTTGCAGCCCAAAGCCATCAACCGCTAAAACGGTAAAAGTATAAATTCCATCGGTGGTGGGTACGCCGCTAAGGATTCCTGTTGACGTGAAAGTGATTCCTGGGGGCAGGGAACCGGAAGAGACAGAGAATAGGTATGGGCTGCTTCCTCCGGAGGCCTGAATTGTTTGGACATAATTAAAGCCAACTGCTGCGTCAGGCAATGTGGCCGTGACTATAGCGATACTAGTAGGGAATGCGTCGATATTCACCGTATACGTCTTATCGAAATAAGAGCCAACGCTGTCGGACACTCGGATGTCAAACGTATAAATTCCCGGCACAAAGGGTGTGCCTATCAGTACGCCCGTTTCCGTAAGCGACAAGCCAGGAGGGATGGGACCTGTCTTCACCTGCCAGAGGTAGGGACCAATGCCGCCGAGGGCCACAATACCCTGAACATAAGGCCGATTCACCTGGCCGGAAATCAGCTTGTCGGTAATGATTATGGGTCCATCAACCCGCAGGACAAACGCTTTGACTGCGGAATTGTTCGCCGCATCCGTCACGCGGATAGAAAAGTTATACGTGCCCGCAGGGGGAAGGGGAGTGCCTTGGATCGTGCCCCCGATAGTCAAACTCAATCCTGGAGGCAGGGCGCCTGATACAACTGACCAAGTGAAGACCCCATTGACTGGAAGATAACCGCCCGAGGCTTGCAATGTTTGTTGGAAGGGCGTGCCAATGCGGGCCGCTCCAAGAGCGCTGTCGGTTGAAATAGTTGGCGTGAGCACGATTCGAATTTGAAATGCACTCGAGGCTTTTTGTCCGTCAGCATCGGTTACTTGCACGGTTGCAAAGAAGTCGCCAAATAATCCCGTAACGCCGGAAAGGACTCCATTGGGATTCAAATTCAGCCCGAAGGGCAAGGACCCCGCCTGAAGGCTGAATGTGTACGGAGCGCGTCCGCCCACGGCCGCAATATTAAAGCTGAACAGCGTGGATTGGGGCACGGTCACGAAGGTGTTGCTCGTGATGCGCAGGGGTTCAACGGACTGCGCGTTGACCGCGGCGAGTGAGAAGACAGCGAACATTGCTAGGCGCATTTTCAGATTAGAGAACATGATAACCCCTCCATGCGTTAAAATGTAAGATTTGGCGAACATGAGTAACATTATTGTGCTGGGAGCCCAATGGGGCGATGAGGGAAAAGGGAAGATGGTCGACCTTTTCTCCGAGAAGTTCGACGTGGTGGCGCGCTACCAAGGGGGGCACAATGCCGGTCATACCGTTTACATTGGCAAAACCAAGTATGTATTGAAGTTGATCCCCAGTGGAATTTTGCGCCCGGGGGTTCAAGCCGTTATCGGAAACGGGGTAGTGATTGACCCTGGCGCGCTGCTTTCGGAAATGGCCACTCTTGAAGGGGTGGGGATTGCCGTCGATGAACAATTGCGAATTTCCAATCGCGCCCATGTCATCTTTCCCTTTCATCCGTTGATGGAAAAGATGTCCGAGGCGCGGGAAGGTCGCACGGCTATCGGCACAACTTCGCGCGGAATTGGTCCTGCGTATGAGGATAAGATTGCCCGCCGTGGTATTCGTATGGCTGATTTGGTAGACGCCGATAGCTTCGAGGAAATGTTTGAAGCTTTGCTTGCCGACAAGGCGACCATAGCGAAAGCATTCCATATCTCATTCGATCAGGATTGGGGGGCGGTACGCAAGCAGTATCAGGAATATGCCACCCGGTTGCATCCTCTCATTTGTGACACCTCCGCCTTTCTTGGCGAAAGCATGAAAGCGGGGAAGCGTATTTTATTTGAAGGCGCTCAAGGCACCATGCTCGATATTGATCACGGTACCTATCCGTTCGTGACCTCGTCAAGTGCGTCCGCTGGTGGAGCCTGTACCGGCGCTGGTGTGCCGCCTACCAAGATCAACGGCGTTATTGGCGTATCGAAGGCTTACATCACTCGTGTTGGCGGAGGGCCGTTTCCTACTGAAGCCCTGAGGGAGGAAGGGGAGAGAATCCGCAAGGCGGGCAACGAATTTGGCGCGGTCACTGGACGGCCTCGCCGCTGCGGTTGGTTTGACGTGCCGCTTCTCCATTTCACCACAACGGTGAACGGCTTCGATAGTTTGGTGATAACCAAGTTGGACGTTCTCGACATGCTTGCCGAAATTCCAGTCTGTATCGGCTACAAAATCGATGGCAAAGTAACGAACGAAATGCCGGCGACTAATCGTGGCATGGAAAAGATAGAACCCGTGTACAAAGTGATGTCCGGCTGGCATTGCTCCACCAAAGGCGCCGCAACGTTTGACGCCTTGCCGGAGAAAGCAAAAACGTATCTGGACTTCCTGGAGTCGCAAACCGGGGTTGAAGTGGGTTGCGTTTCAAACGGGCCGGAACGAACCGAAACCATCATTCGCAAGGGATCGAAGCTCGAAAAACTGTTGAGTTAATCGCGCATGTCAAACGCGAAATTCTTCGCCATTGCGGGTTTGCTCTTGTCCGTGATGGCGTGGATGCTTGTGTCTTCCGTAAGGGAGGAATCGCAGACCTGGGATGAGGCGATTCATCTGGCTGCCGGTTACAGCTACTGGAAAACCGGTGATTACCGGATGAATCCCGAGCATCCCCCGCTCGGCAAATTGCTGAACGCTATTCCTTTGCTCTGGATAAATCCCCCGTTACCCCTAACTCATCCTTCGTGGCTTCAAAAGGACGAGTTCAAATTCGGGTTGCAGTTTCTTTATTACGGCCCCGATTCACCGCGGGACCTGTTATTTCGAGCTCGACTGGTGACCGTGGCATTAACTCTACTCTTTGGACTTTGCCTGGCGCTTTGGTCGCGTTGCTATTTTTCGGATTGGGTAACGATTGCGGTGCTCGCCTTGTTTTGCTTCGATCCAACCGTGATCGCCCACGGCCGCTATGTCACGACGGATTTGGCTATGGCCTTTGCCAGCTTTCTTGCGGCAGCGGCGTGGCTATCCTGGCTCGAAAAGGGCGGGAAGTGGCGATTGCTGGCGGCGGGATTGACGCTCGGTTTGGCAATGGCAAGTAAGTACAGCTGGCCGTTCCTGCTCGTCGTTTTTCTATTATTGGCATTGGCGATCCGAGCCCCCTGGAAGCGCACCGTTTTGGGCCTGCCCGCCGCGCTCGCCTTGGGCGCGATTGTCGTGGCTGCGACATACGCTCCGGTGGCGGGAAAACTAATGCCAGCCACGCAGAGCTATCGCCGCGCCCATCCCGAGGCAATCTTGCTCAGTAAGGCGATTGAAGGCGGCTTTGAGGCGGCTACGCCTCTGGGGCAGTTGGCAACTTGGGCTTCTGCCAGGCTGGGGATCCAAGATCATCCCTATTTGTTAGGAATTTTGAAACACGCCGTTCACGCTCGATTGGGGCACTCCGCTTATCTGCTTGGGCAAGTGTCGGACTTTGGCTGGTGGTACTATTTTCCGGTCGCCCTGGCGGTTAAGGAACCGGTTGGGCTGCTGCTGGGAGTTGCGCTCGGCGTGGTCGCCGGACTGTCAATGTGGCGTGTGCCCGCTGCGTTGAAACTCGCTGGTCTCGTTGTTGTAGTTTACCTAACGATTGCAATGCTCACCAGCATCAACATCGGAATTCGTCACTTGCTTCCGCTGCTTCCTTTCCTGTATGTCGTGGTCGCCGTCGTTCTTTTCGATCGCTGGCCTCGCCTGTTGCTCTTCTGCATTCTACTGATGGCCACCGAGACAATTTGGCGGCATCCGCACCATCTTCCGTTTTTTAACTTCCTGGCTGGCGGACCCGGGAATGGATCGCGGTTTCTGGCCGACTCGAATCTTGACTGGGGACAGGACTTCAAACGTCTGCGCGATTGGCGGGATGCAAACCTGGGGAACGATCACCTGTGCCTGGCCTATTTCGGAGGCGCCTCAATGGAATATTACGGAATGGCGGGGTCGCCAGTTCCTCATACCGATGATGCCGAGGGCCGGAAATCCGTCGATTGTATCGCCGCCGTCAGCGCAACGCTTTTAGTTGGAGCATATGACACCCCAAAAGCCTATCAGTGGCTTCGGGAAACCAAGCCGTGGGGTAGGGTCGGATACACATACTATCTTTTTGACTTACGAAAAAAGCGTTAGAAACCTGTCGGCACGATCCAGAAACTTTCGCGCCAATCGCCCTGTGCCGGAATGCTTTGCAATCCGCGATACTTGTTTGCCTGCGCCAAATTGAAGGCGTTGGTGATCGCCGTCATCGGTTCAAAGCAGATAAAATTACGGCCAGCCGGAGCGTAGATAACCGAAACCGGAAACTTCTCACCAAACAAGACCGTAATCTTTTG
This sequence comes from Acidobacteriota bacterium, assembly GCA_025350695.1. GTDB lineage: Bacteria > Acidobacteriota > Terriglobia > Bryobacterales > Bryobacteraceae > JANXSF01. The sequence goes on along the minus strand of JANXXI010000139.1, from coordinate 3,519 downwards.
TTTTTCACCTTCGATCGAGAATGCAGCCATGCCCTTGGCATCCCGGTCCAACGTAGTGAAAACGTCGTCAAGGATAGTTGAACCCAACTCCATTGTGCTGGGGAAAGGGTTAGGTTTCTTCGCTCCGGTCGGGGTCAGTTTGTCATTTAGGACAACCTGCTCTTTGGCCGAGGAACTCAGCTTCCATTTCGATCGAGGAGCATCCGTGATTTGGTAGTAGGCGTGGAAGGCGATTGAAACCGGCATGGGCTCAAAAGAATGATTGACGATGTAAGTTTCGCATTCCACCGCTCCATCGACCAAGCTATAGGTCATCTCAAGCGTGTGCGCGAATGGAAATTGAGCCATCCATTTAGGATGTTTCCAGAAATCAAGCCGGCTGGTGACGCGAGCCCCCTTCGCGCTCGCCTCAACTTTGATCACTTCCCATTCGGCGAAAACGACCAAGCCGTGAATAGGTTGGCTGAAACCGTCACTGCGATAGTTTTTCAGGTCCGGGTTGAGATGGTATTGCGCGCCATTTGCATAGTACGAGTTCTGATCGATGCGGTTAGCCCACGGCGCCAGAAACGGGTTCCCCAACTGAGTCGGCTTGGCCTTGAATTCAGCAAGCGTTTTGTAGGGCGACCAGAAAACCTCTTTACCGTTTACCTTAAATGAATAGGGATTGTTCCCCAACGAAGCTACCACCGACAGTTCGGCGTTCTTGGTCGAATCGGCAAGGCGCACAACTTCGATGCCATCAACCATAATCTTTTGGGCGCTGTAGCGCGATGAGGCGTCACTCATAAGTGGCAGGAATAGGAGAGGAATTTGTAGTAGTTTCAATTGTCGTATCGTTCCCGAATATCAAGTTCAGTGTCCTCCTGGCAGCACCAGCATACACCGGGCGAGTAAGTTCGGATCGAGCAAACGTCGCACCAATAGGTGACAAAGAGCCTCTTATTTTCGCGCAAAACGTACATCGCTTTTGTGTGGATTGGGCCCGTGGAAAATGAGCCGTTGGGCAGCGAGTCCCCGATTAACTCCAACTCGAGACCGTGTACCCGCTTGTCGAGAAACACGGCCATCGTGGGCTCATCGCCGGTGATGAGGACTTGAGTTTCCCGCACAGCTAAAACGGGCTTTCCTGAGTTATTCAATTTCAAGACGCCGCGGATTTTTCCCGCCGAGGATTGAGCCAACACAAGTTCGGCCAGGCATGCATTGGTAAGGAACGGAAACGCCATACCTGCGAAACGCAGGATGTCTCTTCTGCACGCCAATCGCATCTTCTTCTCCCTTGCGGCTGTTTTACGCCGCAAAATCCTTAAGGGCCTATTCGTCGTCGTCCTCGTCCTCGTGGCGAGCTTTCTTGCCGGATTTCGCAGGTTTAACTGCTTCTTCGTCGTGTCCTTCGCTCTCCACTTCCGACGGGGTCGAATAGTAGTAGGAATGGTAATAAGTATACTTTGAGTACAGTTCCCCGCGCCGCGCTCCGTTTACAGCAATTCCCAGCACATTGTTTTCGCACAACGATTGCAGCGCCCGGGTGATGGAGTCGATGGTTGTAGTTCCAATGCGAACTACGAGCAGGGTCCCGTGGCAGAGCGTCGATAACAAATTGGCATCGGCGGCAAACAACAAGGGAGGGCTATCAAAAATGACCCAATTGAACAGCTCTGGCAGCCGATCGAGCAGAACTTTCACCTCTTGGAGATTCAACAATTCAAGCGGATTGAGGACGGCTTCCCCGGCTGGCATCAGGTATAGGTTTGTTCCGGCCACCCGTTTGATGATCTGATGTAATTCCACTTTGCCCAATAAATAGTCAGTCACTCCCGGAGACCGGTCGATCTGAAACAAAGAATGGATGATCGGACGGCGAAAATCGAAATCGGCCAACAGCGTATTGTTGCCGGCCAGGTGCGATTCAGCCAAGGCAAGATTTACGGCTGTAAACGACTTGCCCTCGGCAGGCGAAGCGCTGGTGACCACCACCGTATGGATAGGTTGCAGGCTCTGTAGATGATTCAGGCGCGTGCGCAGCGTGCGGAATTCCTCGCTCGGCGCATCATGCGGCTTGGTGGCGTCAATTAGGTGAGAATCAGCCAGTGGCTGAAAGGGAACTTCCTCGATTTTATCGAGCAAATTGTCCAGATTGATGTCGGGCGCCGTCGGCATTGGAAACGGCGTCCGCACGACGCCGCGAGTGGATATGGAATAGTCGTGGGCGGCGCGCAATGGCGTTGCAGGCTGATAGGCGCCGTACTCGGCATTATTGCGCTGAAGCACGGCCGGGCCGTGCAACTCCTGTTGCGGAGACTCGTATCGCGCCACACTTGGACGAGGTTGGGGTGGTGTGGCGGGTGGGGGATAGGCGGCCATAACCTGGTCTAAAGGGTTGGCCTTGCCGGCTGAATCTGGCTTTTGTGCGGACGGCGGCCTTGGTGCGGGCGGCGGGAATCCTGGGCCTTGTTCGGCTCTTTTTAACGCGTCGTGTACTCTGCTCATTCCTTGTGCCTTCTCTTTTTAGACTATTCAGTGCACGGGCTAAAACCACCATACACCAAGCGTTGCTTATTTTTCAGCGATAACCATCGATGAACCGGACGCGCCACTAAGCGCGTGTTGAATAATAATAGAAAACCGACCCCGCCATTACCGTGCAGCCAATAAAAAGGGCCGTTGACCAAGCGAGCAATGTAAGCCTCTTTCTGCGGCGCACCACCAAGTCGTTTTCAAGTAACGGAATGGATCCAAGAATGGTTAGTTGCGTGTACGTCCGAACATCTTTTAAGTTCTTGATCGCTGTATCTTTTAATTCGCGGCCCGCGGCCAGAACAATGCCAAGAATCAGCCCCAGTAGTGCTCCGCCACCAACAATCATCGGCCGGTTCGGTTCGCTGGGGGTTAGGGGCAAGTTAGCGGGATCGAGTAGTTCCAGTGTCTCGCCCTGTTTCCTTCCAGTCACGATGGTGGCTCTTTCGGAAATCGCTTTCTTTTCGCCCAATTCCTTGTAGCTTAATTTTGCTTGTTCGTAGTCTCGAGTCAACTCCTGATACTTTTGATCAGACAACGGGGCCGCACTTAGCCGGGATTGGAATTGTTTCACGCTAACGTTGATGGAATCCATATCTTTTAAATACGTTTCTAATTCCGCTTCTTTAGCTTTCAGCGCTGTTTCCAATTGCGCAACCGTTCCCTCTAAGTCTCTGGCTTCCTTCGACATTGGAAGGATCTTCTTGCCGTCCACCTTGGGAGCATTCAAGATTTCCTTAGCCTTGGCCGCCTCGTCCTCTTTGAGGACTTGGTCTCTCTGACGTTTGGCTATCGCCAGAAGACCCTCGTAGCGTTTTACATCCGGATGGCTTTCGGTCCAATGCTCTTTCGCCTGGAGCAGATTGTTCTCAAGCATTTGAACTTCCCGCTCTTTCTCCAACAGTTTCTCGTTCCGCTTTTCGATTTGCGGAGCCGCGGCTGCAATTTCCGCAGGATTTTTCGCCGAAGCCAATCTCTCCTTGGCGATTCGTAATTGGG
>JANXXI010000125.1 GCA_025350695.1 Acidobacteriota bacterium | reverse complement strand
ATTAAATACGGCTTTTCCGCGACTAGAACACACTCCCCAGCGAGCTTTTGATGTCAGATCCTAGTTACTTGACATACGTGCGCATCCTGATGGAGAACGTCAAGCGATCTGATTTCTGCGGCTCTCAGGTTGCCAGTCGATCTTGCGTGTTCTTCGGTTCCCTTCGAAACGTTATACTTGCGCGGGTGGGGCCAAACCAATCGCAACGCCCAGAGACTGAGAACCCCAGCAACGGCGGTTAAGAGAACGTATATGCCTTCCTGCGCCCGATGTGGTTCGTAGATCATGCGCACTATGTGCGCAACCGTGATTAGGGCAAAGATTGAACCTGTCACAATGACGTATGCTTTCATTGGTTCCGAATACGTTTATCGTACCTTAACACTCTTTACTGGGAGGATGGGGATTTGGGGCTTGCCGTGAAGCCCGAGCAGGCTGACCAGGGGATCTACCCCACTTCGGACGTGTTTTAACCGGCAGGCCTGGAGAATTGCGGATTATTAGGATTCGCGGTGTTCGCCGAACACTGCTCGCAGACGGTCGGAGATTTCGCCTACTGTCGCCATTGATTCGGCTGATGCTACGATGTGCGGCATTAGATTCGATCCATTGCGTGCGGCGGCTTCTAGTGCCGACAATTCTTTCGCCACGGTTGAAGACGAACGCGCCGCCCGTACCGCGCGCAAACGTTCACATTGGCCGAGCTCCATTGCAGCATTCACACGGAAGGCCGGAGGCGGCGCCGATTCTTCCATTCGAAATTTATTCACACCTACCACGATCTGTTTACCCGACTCGATGGCCCGTTGCGTAGCGTAAGCCGCATCCTGAATCTCGCTCTGCATGTAGCCCGACTCAATCGCCGCCAGTGCTCCGCCCATGCCGTCGATGCGCTCAATGTACCGCTCGGCGGCGGTTTCAATTTCAGAGGTCAGCTGTTCAATGCACTCGCTGCCGCCTAGAGGGTCGGGCTCGGCGGTGACGCCCGATTCATAGGCAATGATCTGCTGCGTGCGCAAGGCAAGGCGAGCGGATTCCTCGGTGGGTAAACCGAGCGCTTCGTCGCGGCCGTTGGTGTGGAGGCTTTGCGTGCCGCCCAGCACGGCTGCCAGCGCTTGCATTGTAACGCGCACCAGATTCACGTCGGGCTGCTGTGCGGTCAGCGTTGACCCGGCCGTTTGGGCATGGAAGCGAAGCATCATGCTTTTGGGGTCTTTGGCGCCGAATCGGTCGCGCATGATCTTGGAGTACAGCCGGCGTGCGGCGCGGAATTTTGCAATCTCTTGTAGGAAATCGTTATGCGCGTTGAAGAAGAAAGAGAGGCGTGGGGCGAAGTCGTCCACTGCGAGGCCTGTCTTCACCGCGGCGTCAATATAGGCGATTGCGTTGGCTAGGGTGAAGGCCACCTCTTGCACGGCTGTCGAACCGGCTTCGCGAATGTGGTAGCCACTGATGGAGATGGTGTTCCATTCCGGCATCTCCTGCTGGGCCCAGGCGAACAGGTCGGTGATGATGCGCATTGCCGCGCGGGGAGGGTAGATGTAAGTCCCTCGGGCTGCGTACTCTTTCAAAATGTCGTTTTGGATGGTGCCTTGCAGCTTCTTTGGGTCGGCTCCTTGGCGGCGGGCGACCAGCATGTAGAGCGCGAGAAGAATTGCCGCCGTGGAGTTGATGGTCATCGATGTGGATACTTTTTCCAGCTCGATCTTGTCGAACAGCAATTCCATGTCGGCCAGGGAACAGATGGCTACGCCCACGCGGCCTACTTCGCCTTTCGCCAGCGGGTGGTCGGAATCAAGGCCCATTTGCGTTGGTAAGTCGAAGGCCACGGAGAGGCCGGTGATGCCCTGGCTTAGCAAATATTGATAGCGCTTGTTGGATTCCTCAGCAGTGCCGAACCCAGCATACTGGCGCATGGTCCAGTGGCGAGTGCGGTACATATCCTTGTAGATGCCGCGAGTGTAGGGGAACTGGCCTGGACTTTCCATCGATCAAGTTTTACCGATTTTGCGGGCTTTCCAAAAAGACGTAATGCCGAAGTAGAGCATAACGATGGAAAAAGCGGCGCTGATGAACATGCGGCCGCCTTGTTCTACGTCGCCATAGAAGCGGATAACGTTTCCGGCTCCGACGACGCCTAAAGAAATAAAAATGAAGCCGATAACCTCGTTCCACAGTACACGTAGCGGCTTAATAACGCCCGGGACGACATGTTCCATAAACCGCTTACCCAAAGTGAACATAGAAGAAACTCAACTTCAATTATAGGCGTCCTGTAGACTGGACGGAATTCCGCCGATAAGGATTCAGTGGACATGTTTGAAGATCACGGAGATGCCGAGCGGCAACAATGGTATTCTAAGAGTACCCGCGCTGGGAGAGGCGAGAGACTTCCTTTGGACGATCAATTGAAAGACTTGATGCAGGATCTCGGGAACGCGATTAACGAATCGCTTGCCGATTCGGACCGCATTGCAGGGGCGATTGGCGAGATCAAGCGCGCTGGATACGATGTTTTCCTGGTGTTGGAAGCCACAATCGGGTTTAACAAGCGTGACCCTAACGGATCCGATGGCGATATGGCTGATAGCATGCCGGCCGGAGAGACGCACAAAGTTACCTGGACGTCTCAAGATCAAAAATTTCTGAAAGCCTTGAAAATATCGCTGGAAGAAGATTCAAAGTAGTTTCAACTTTCCTAGAACAGTTCTTTGTAAACGGCCCAGGTTTGATCCACTGCTGTTTCCCAACTGAACTGAGCGGCACGTTCCATTCCCATTTGCGACAATTTTCGACGCAGGCCTTCTTGCGAAGTCAGGGTCTTCAGGGCGAAGGCCATCTCCTCGTCATCCTCCGGATCGACGTGCAGGGCGGCATCTCCGGTGATTTCTGGGATGGCGGAACGATTTGAGGTAAGAACTGGAATGCCCCAGGCCATGGCTTCGAGCACTGGAATTCCGAAACCTTCATCCAACGATGGGAACGCGAAAATGTCGCAATTGGCGTAATAGTGTTCGAGTTTTTCGTCGCTGATATAGCCAGGCAGGGCAATATCGGCGCTTCGTGGGCTGTTCGCCACCTGATCCAAAATCTCCTCAGCGCCGAAACCGTGAGAACCGGCGAGCACCAAGCGCCACTCCGGTCCCACCTGTTCAAATGCCTTGATCAGCCGCACCAAGTTCTTCCGCTTTTGCAACGCGCCGACGAATAGAATCACCTTCTCTTCCCGGTTGAGCGAAAGCGGCTCCTGATTTGGGGCTGGAAAACGGATGCCGTGATGCACTACGCGCAGTTTTGACTTCTCCACATGCAGCAATTCATGCACTTGATTGGCGGTGAAAGCGGAGACACAAATGATCAGGTCGGAACGCTGAGCTGCATCTCGGGCTTGCTCGGTGAAGCGTTGTTTGAATTCCTCGGTCGAATAATCGGCGGTCATTACGAACAGGTCGTGGAAGGTGGTTACAAAGCGCTTTGCCTTGCGCCGAGGAAGGCGTTGGTTCAGCCCATGCAGAAATTCGAACCCAGGCAGGAACGGAGCGTCATTGAGCAATCGAATGCGGACGTTTGATGGGAACTGTTCGCGTCTGCCTGCGAGGAAACGTTGAGGACGGTAGCAGTAGCGGAAGTCAACTTCCGGGTGAGCTAGCGCCAAGCCCCAGAGAATTTCCCTTGAATAGATGCCGACCCCCGTGAGGTTGCGGCCCGTGCTGTATGTGGCGTCGAGTGCGAGTTTCAAACGGGATTCAAGTTAATCCGATGGAGAGTCAAACCGCTGAAGCGCGGCGCGCCACTTTTTCGGGGTATGTATCCATCACTTCAAGCCTATTTTGCGAAAGTTCCCGAACGGCCTCACCCATCAACAGAGGCAAAGTTGCGGAAGCCCCAACCGGCGCCTGCGCCTTGCCATAGACCACGGCAATGCCCGAAGGCGAAATCCAGTCGGTAGGTGGTTTCGCATCGCTTCTGGAAATACGCAGAGCGGCAAACCTTGCGGGGCCCAGCCGACCTACTAAGTCTGGCGGTTCGAAGATGCTACGCATTCGCTCGGCAATTTCCAAAACATCCAATGTGCGAGCCATGGGTACAGAACTGGGATCGGCAAGCACCAGTTCTGCAACTGTTAGGGATGCACCGAGTCCAATGCTGGCCGCAAGCTCCAGAGCATATCCCGCACGAATCCGGAACTCTTCTTCATCGAGCAGGCCTGTAAGTTTGTCCACTCCGCGATTAGCCCGCGATGCCTTGTCCGTTTGGCTGCGGTCCATCGCATATCGCAAGGAGCGTGCTAAGGGGATACAATCAAACTCCTCTTTGAGCAGATAGTCGCTGGCGCCTTCGCGCATGGCGGCTATTCCCAGATCTTCCAAGGCGCGATCAACCAGCACGATCACCGGCATTCTGGGAGCCCGTTCGTGCAATCGCAGAAACGTATGCAGGCCTTCGCAATCGGAAAGCTGCAAATCACACAGGGCGGCGTCGTAGTGACCCGTCGCGGCAAGATCCAGCGCATCGTCTAAGCACTCGGCGCGCTGCCAACTGATTGTCCGCTGAAACGAGCGGGCATATTGGCTTTCTTCAAGCTCACTGAGCGCTTCGTTGACTAAACCAGCGTCCCATGGATCACTTGCAACTACAAGTAAGTTCCAATTGGGGGGAGATGACATTCAGCTTCCTCCTATTTGCCTTTTCCTCTAAGGAAGTGGCTTTCGGTTACGAAAGTTCTCATGCAGCTAACTGATATTCCTTTAGTTTCCTGTAAAGGGTCGTCCTGCCGATACCTAAGATCATAGACGCAGCAAGCCGATCGCCTTTTGTAAATTCCAGCGCTTGTAGTATCATACGCCTTTCCGCCTCCATAAGTGTAGGGATAGGGCAATCGGGAAACTCCCTAAGTTCAAGCGACGGGGCGCTGACGTAATTGCCACTGGAGCTTGCCGAAGCAGCCACAGCCCTTGCCGGTAGCCTCTGGGTATGTAAGAAGTTACGGATCGAACTGGGCAGATCGTAGACGTGAAGCAACGGTCCGGTGTGAACCGCCGTCATGCCTTCAATGGCGTGTTGCAATTCCCGAACGTTTCCTGGCCAGTCATACACGAGAAATGCTTCCATGCACTCCTGAGTGAAAACGTGGCCGCTGCCGTACCGTTGCAGAAAGTGAGCGGCAAGCGCTGGAATGTCTTCCCGCCGTTCGCGTAGTGGGGCCAATCGCAAATTGACTACTTTAAGCCGGTAATACAAATCCTTGCGAAAGGTTCCTTTTTCAACTTCCTTTTCCAGATCCTTGTTGGTTGCGGCAATAATCCGGAAATCCGACTTCTTGGTCACCAGCGACCCCACTGGCCGGAATTCTTTCTCCTGAATCACACGCAGCAGCTTGGCTTGCAGATCTAAAGGCAATTCGCCAATTTCGTCGAAAAACGCTGTCCCCGTGTTAGCCAACTCTAGTAGACCGATCTTAGAGTTGACCGCCCCCGTGAACGACCCTTTCATGTGGCCGAACAATTCGCTTTCCATCAGAGGTCCGACTAGTGACGAACAATCGATGGTAACGAAATTTCCTTTCGGATTCTTGTTGTATATGGAACGGGCTACAACTTCTTTACCCGTTCCGCATTCCCCTAGTATAAGAACCGAGTTCCGGCTTACCGCCATTTTCTCGATTAAACGACTCACCTGATGGAGCTTTGGTGACTGACCCACCAAAGTCTGGACGCGTTCCCCAGGTCCTTGTAACATTTCCCCTCCCGGACTGCCGATTCCTACTTGTTTGGGAACCGGTCATATTATGTAGTGCAAACACCGACACTAAAATCTACCTTTTTTTGAAAGGAAGGTATAGATCCGCAGGGTGCGAGATTAAGTAATTTCATGCGGGGGGCGTAGTGCGTTTGCTTTACACTGGTACCCACATCGGTGGAGAGTCTTTAATCTAGCGAAAATAGCGTGGGGAAAGAGGTGGGGCATCGATAGGGGCGATAGGTTACTATCCCTATCGCCAGTGCGCCGTTCCGACGGCAAAAGTAACGTCAAAGGAGGATCCAACGGATGTGTGGTACGTTCCAAAATGCACAGATAGGGGGGATTTCGACGCGCGAAAGTTTCATCATGGTTCCCCCTCCCCAAAACAGATGCGCTACGCGTCTTCGTGATTCGCGAAGAAGCGATCAAGCGCCATCTTGTGTTGTTCGGCCAAGCCGTCGGAAAAATGTTTCATTTCTTTTTTCGGCAACGGGTGAAACGCTTTGGCGATACCGACATTCTGATCAATTTGTTCCATCTTGGGCATACCGATCACGGCCGACGACACGGGCAGCGACATCGAATAATGGACCAGTTTATCCAGAGGAGCCTTGCCAACCAGCTTTTCCTGCCCAAATATCTTCATTGCCGTGACACCCATCTTTTTCTTTAGAGCCACGGGAAGCGCCACGGATTCAAAGCTATGACTCATATCAAAGGGGTTAATATCCATGCCGCCGGTGACGTTCTTCATTCCTACCAGCGCACCGTTGAGCGCCATCTGGGTGCAATCGAAGTCGTTATGTTCCAACGCCATTTTGAGGACGCCGGGATTGTGATGGCAGGTAATGCCGATGTTGTGGGCCACTTTCTGATCGCGAAGCTGATACAAGCGCTTCAGAACACCGTCGGGAGCTTCAATGGCCTTCAGATCTTCCTCGTCCATCAGCGCGTGAACGTGCAGCAGGTCTACGTGATCGGTTTGGAGGCGCTTCATGCTGGCCTCGATGATCTTCATAGCTTCGTCGCCGTTGCGTTTATTGATCTTCGTGGTGAGCCAGACTTCGCTGCGGCGCGTTGCCATCACTTTGCCTACCCGCTCTTCGCTTAAGCCGTTGCCGTAGCTGAATGCCGTATCCAGATAGGTGATACCGAGGTCGAGCGCGCGATTAATTGCGGCAAGCGCTTTATCTTCCTCTTTGTACATAAGGAAGCGGGACCCGCAACCGAAGGCTAGGATGGAGACGTTTCTTTTGGTGGTACGGCCGAATGGCCGCATCGGCATACCGGTAGCGGCATTGATTTCAGTGGAGGCAAGAGTGAGAGCGGCTGCGGTCTGCAGAAATTCGCGACGTGAGGTAGACATGCCTGTTATCATATCGCGGATGTGCGGGGGATTGACGGCAGACGGCTACTTTCGGCCGACCACCGCTTCCAATGTGGCGGCGGTCAAAACCTTGCGGCTCCATAGTTGGGTCTGAGTGGGAGTTGCCTTGCGTAGCCGGGCGGCAACCCAAGAAGGCAATGGGCCGAATTTCTCTTCCATCTGACCGGACAATATGGCAATAGCGCCCTCAGCCTTACCTTCAGCCTTGCCTTCAGCCTTGCCTTTGGCCAGACCGTCTCGCCAAATGTCCCGCAGGATCACGTTTTTTTGGATGTCAACGTATTCGCTCATTTGCTCCATCTCCATTCTGATCGTTTTGTCCAAGCGCCGCAACCCGGCCAGCACGGATAGTTGAGTCAACAGTCGCTCTCTTTTCGGGCTCTTCAGCTTCATGGCTTTTAAGATGATTTCGTGCATCCTCTCCGGTCCGCCTTTGGCGAGCAAAGCTAAAGCCCAATCCCCTGGGCCGCCACGAAGCAGCGTCTCGGCGCTAATGTCACGGATGTCAACCAATTCGTAGTCCACCTTCGCGGAACCAGCGTCCAAATGCCCCTGCATCCGCATTCTTTCCATCCCCGTATAGAGCACTACTGCCCGGACCTTCCGTTTGTATTTTTGTGACCCCAGGAGTGTATAGATGCCGACGCGGTAACCCATGGCGCTATCGTTTGTACTCTGGATGTCAAGCAGAAACAGTGACCCGTCCTCCAATTCAAAAAGTAGGTCGGCCCGGCGCTCTTCGATGATTGCTAGTTCGACGTTTAGCGTTTGTTTTACGCCTATGCCGCTAGATCGCGGATCGAGCCCGATTAGCTGAGTAAGCAATGTGGGATGGTCGCGCTGAAAGAGGTCCTTTAGTACGGCATCGTACCGCAGCCGTTCACGGCGTGGTTTTTGTAAAGGGGGCAATCAAAGTATTAGTGGTGTGAAAGCAGGAAAATGCTCAAACAAAGTTTCGCGATGTAACCGTTGTGGGCCGGAACTTTGGAACTGGGTTTACCCGCGCACGGTCTTCGGCGCCAACCAAATCTGATAAGCAACCGCGCCTACCGCCACCGTCCCCAGGCAAGCTAGCGAAATTGTGGGGTTCATCAAGATCCCTTGAAATGCAATCCATGAGCCCACCAGGATGTAGAACACCGGGATCAGAGGCCAAGCGAAGCTGACCACGCCAACCTTCTGCCAACCTGGCCGTTTGCGGAAGATGAACAGGCAGGCCACGGCGATCACGCTGAATGCATTCAGCAGGAAGCCGATGTAGAAGATCAAGTTTTTGAAATCACTCAGCGTCATTAGAATAGTGAAGGCGCCCTGCATCAAAATTGCATTCACGGGAGTTCGCCACTTCTCGTGAACTACAGCGGCTGCCGGAAAAAACGCCTTGTTCTTTGCCATCGCGTAATAGACGCGCGGGCCGATGGTCACCATGGCATTCACCGTCGCCATGAGGGAAACAGCCATCAGAAATCCAAAGATTCCAGAGATCTGTGGTCCGAAAAGATGGGAAGCCGAAAGCGTACCAATCGCCACCACCCCCTTCATCTGTTCCAAAGGTTGGGCGTAAATGAAGACCAAGTTCAATCCAACAAACAATACCGTCACAATCAATGTGCCGAGGGTCAACGCAAGAGGCAGTGTACGCTCAGGGTTCTGTACCTCTTCGGCAACATAGGTTGCCGCGTTCCATCCGCTATACGCCAAGTAAATGAAGATCAGACTTATGGAAAATTGCGACGGAATGTTCATCGTGCTGGTGCGCACGGCGTTCTGCGAAAAATTCGCCCAATTACCGTGCCCCACGGTAAAGCCAAGAATGATGAAGCCGATGATCACAGCAAGCTTTATGCCGGTCAAAACGTTTTGCAATTTCGCAATGCGTCCCACTCCAAACATATTCAAGATGGTGAACAACGCCACCAAACTACAGGCCACAAGATGTCCGGGACCCACTTTGAGTCCGGCGAATAGAACGTGGGCGTTTTCCATTTTCACGGCGGGAAAGAAGTAACCAACATATTCGGCGAAGGCCACCGCCGCCAAAGCAATTGGGCCGGAAAAACCCGCTACGAGGGAAATCCACCCCACCATGAAGCCGGCCGCCGGGCCAATAGCCTCGGTTAAGTAGACATACTCGCCACCGGAACTGGGAAAATTGATTCCTAATTCGGAATAACAAAACGCTCCGGCCAGTGCGCAAATTGCGCCGGCAATCCAAATGCCCAACACCAACGAAAGGTCACCTAAATCTCCGGCCAGGAAGCCTGTGGTGGTAAAAATGCCGGTCCCCACCATGTTGGAGATGACAAGCGCCGTGGCGCTAGTGAGGCCAATCTGTCGAAGTAAAGCCGGTTTTTCAGCCGCCATTAAATCGCCAGCCCTCGCCCGGAAATCGACGTTCCGCCATCGCAGTGGAAGATTGATCCAGTGATATAGCCGGCCGCTTCGGTGCTCAGGAACAAAGCCAAATCCGCCAACTCATCGCGAGTGCCCATGCGCCCCAACGGAACCGATCGCAGCACCTTGGCCCGATGCTCTTCTGATGGCGCAAGCCGCCGCATTCCCTCGGTATCATCGGTGGGTCCCGGGGTAATGCAATTCAATCTGATTCCTTCCCTGCCCCATTCGAGAGCGAGTGACTTCACCAGCATTTCCACACCCGCTTTGGCCGCGCAAACGTGCGCTTGAAAAGCCATCGGAGCTTGGGCCTGCCCTGCTGAAATAGCGATGATGCTTGCGCCGGGTTTGTTTAGAAACTGGTGCGCCGCGCGGCACACGTTAAAGGTGCCAAGCAGATCGATATCCATCACGGCTTTGAATCCGTTAGACGACATCCCCAGCGCGGGAGCCGGAAAATTTCCCGCAGCCCCGGCAATCAGAATGTCGATAGGTCCGAAAACTTCCTTGCATTGGGCCAATGCCGTTTCGGTTGCGTCATAGTCGCGAACGTCGGCGGCCACACCTGCGGCCTCTCCGCCTGCGTCATGGATCTGACTCACCGCCGCATCCAGCTTCGCTTGGTCGCGCCCTTGAATCATCACCTTCGCGCCTTGAGCCGCCAAGCGCTCGGCCATTCGCTGCCCAATGCCGCTGGATCCGCCAGTGACATAGGCAACCTTGCCTGCTAGTAAATTGTCGCGAAAAATTCCGGCCATGGTAGTAGTGGCAGGATAGCACGAAGCGCTATTAGCTGGCCGCCCGCCACTGGTCCGCCGGAGCTTCTAGCGCGAACCGATAGGAGTTGTAAACGTTGTCAAACACCTTGTCCCAACTGGCTTCGAGAGCCGCCGCCCGGGCCGTTTTTCGCATCTGTTGATGCCGCGGCAAATCGGTCACTAAGTCGCGAACGCTATGAGCGAAGTGATCATCCGTGCCTGCCACGATACCCGTTACACCGTGATTGACGATGTATTGCGGCCCACCCTGATTGGTTACAATTGCCGGTACCCCGCTGGCAAGGGCTTCCTGCACCACATTTCCATAGGTATCGGTTCGCGATGGAAACAGAAACAGATCCATGTTGGCGTAGGCGCTCGATAGCGCCTCTCCCTTCAGAATGCCCGCGAACTGCGCGCGACGCAAATGGCTCTCGAGATAACCTCGTTCCGGACCTTCGCCAATAATCAGGAAACGGTGGTTCTCCTCGGCTAGTAACTTCTCCACTTCAACCAGCAGCCTGACGTTCTTTTCTGGCTGCAGTCGGCCCACAAATCCCAATACAAAATCACCATCCTGCCGGTAACGCTTGGCGGGATTGAAGAGGGTTGTATCTACACCCCGCCGCATCAAGAAAGTCTTCTTACCAGTCTTAGCTTCAAGCAGACGAATCAAATCCGGATTGGGCGCGAGCAGTACTCGTGCGATCTTATAGAAAAGCGCCACTCCGTCCAGCGTTCCGCGTTCGGTCAAGGCCGCCGCGTAATCCCGGAATTTGTTGGGGATGAAGGAGAGCATGGAGTGCAGCCGGCGCGCGGCGAACTCGTGCAGATTCGTATGCCAACTGGCTACCAAGGGAATGCCTCGCGAATGGGCGAAGTAGGCTGCAAGAATCCCTACATCGCTGGGCCCGGTTAAGTGAATTACGTCTGGCTGAAAGGTATCGAGCGCCTGCTCCACGGCGAAATAGTTGCGCCAAAATAAAGGATCAAAATAAAGGTCTACTTCCACTGGAAACTTGGCGCGGCTGCGACGAATTTCCAGCGTGGTAACGCTGCCTTCCGTCCAACAACGATTTTCCGGACCCGCATGGACGCTTAAAAATGGATAGCCATTCCGGCGAGCGTAGGCATCGAGCGAACGGCTGGTTAAGGCGACACCGTTCACTTCATGGAAGGAATCGGCAAAAAATGCAACTCTGGGGGTGCTTGTTATCACAATCAAACTTCTCCACTTAATTCATAGACGAAGTATCGCTTTAGAGGTTACACCAATCGCTACCCTTGTGTGTTTCACAATTGTTAATGCAACCGACGTAAACTAAGACCATGTCACTCCAAGTATCCCGTCGTAAATTCGGCATCGCCGCTCTGGCCGCCTCGCAACTGAAAGACGTTCAACTGACCGCCGCCCCAGAGAAATACACCGGCCCCTTGGACAACTACGAAACCAAAGTCAATTTGGAGCAATTCGATCCAGTTGGTTGGACGCGCCAACTCCACGCCTCGGCCCCATTGAAGCTGACATTCAAGGCGTCCGGCAAAACGGAAACACTGGCGTGGCAGAAAAAGTTGCGTAAGAAAGTCCTGGAACTGGTAGGCGAATTTCCCGCAAAGGCCGAACCGTTGCAGCCGCAAATCCTAGAGTCAAGGGAATTCCCCGGCTATCGACGGGACAAATTTGTCATCACCACGCGGCCCGGCCAAGCGATGCTTGGTTATGTTTTGACGCCGAAGAAATCCGCCTCGAAGTATGCAGCGGTAGTATGTGTACCCGGTCATGGCCGAGGCGTGGACGACATCGTGGGTATCGACGAAAAAGGCGCCGAACGCACGGACAAAGCCGGGTACCAGCACGACTTCGCACTTCAAGTTGTGGAACAAGGAATCGTGGCATTGGCGATTGAACCGATGGCGTTCGGTTGCCGCCGCGACGGTGTGACAAAGAAAGGTGGCTTGGGGAAATCGTCCTGCCAACCTGCCGCCGGGGCCGCGTTGCTGCTGGGCCAAACGATGATCGGCTGGCGCGTTTACGACATCAAACGGGTGATTGATTATATGGAGACGCGAGCGGATATCGACTCGTCCCGAATCGGTTGCATGGGAATTTCCGGTGGCGGCACGGCGACCTTGTTTTCGACCGCGCTTGAACCGCGCATCAAGGTGGCCATGGTGAGCGGTTACCTAAATACTTTCCGCGATTCGATTTTGAGCATCTCTCATTGCATCGACAATTACGTGCCGGGCATTTTGAATTGGGCCGAGATGTATGATGTTGCGGGCTTGATCGCTCCACGGCCTTTGTTGGCCGAATCTGGGGAGCGTGACAACATTTTCCCGATCGCCGCCAGCAAGGAGAGTTTCGCGAGGGTGAGTAAAGTGTATGCGGCGATGGGCGCGGAAGGGGTGATTGAGCACGAGGTGTTCCCTGGGGAGCACAGCTTTCATGGCGTGCGGGGCATTCCGTTTTTGGCGAAGCATTTGGGGGTGTAGATAGCGAATATACAAGTCCTAAGGAGTGAAATGGATTCAGTGTTTATGCTATGGCATAGTTATGAAGTCGATGGTGACACCGAACAAAAATTAATAGGTGTCTATAAGACTCATGAAGATGGCGAAGCCGCGATTGGTCGCGTTCAGGACATGCCAGGATTCAAGGATACCCCTGACGGCTTCGAGATCTTTGAATATGTACTTGGAAGGGATGGTTGGACCGAAGGATACATTTCGCAAGCACCGGCAATGGAGGTAGTGGAATAAATGACGCCATCACCAACGCGTTTGATTGGGAATCGGTGGCGTGCGCGCGATTCCGTTTTTGGCGAAGCGTTTGGGGGCGTAGGTTGGCCACGGCAAGGGATCAACATTTCCGTCGGCGTGTAGAGCGTAAGAGGCAAGAGACGCAGGAGCGTAGTTGAACATGAGCTCTTCCCCGCTCAGCATCGTTTTCACGGCATGCGCCTGATTCCGTTTTGGCGAAGCAATGGGGACTATGCGGCAACTCGTCTGGCGCGGACTAATCTCAATTCTGGTCCTACCACTTCCATCGCTGATCGAAGACGAACTTGGTCCGATGCGATCCCCTTTCAGGGCCTCCAAACGATTCCCAGGAGGAGATCGATTCTCGCCAGGATTCAGGAAGCGAAAATTGGCGAATCCGGAAGTGTGGCTCAACATCCTACGCGGCGTGATACGCGCGGACCGCGGGTCCCCCTCCAGATCAGCCCACTTCGGATATTCGCGCCACGGCCCCTTCAGATAACCAGCCACAGGTCTGTCCAAATCCAGAACGCGCTCTTCCACCAACTGCATCACCACGTACGCGAACGCTGGTTTAGTCAAGGAAGCGCCATACATCACGGTGTCAATTGCCAGCGGCTCTGGCTTACTGGAATCCCTGGAGCCGAATGACTTCATATGAACGATTTCGTTGTTATTGAAGAGCGCGAGACCTAGTCCGGTTACTCTTCCTTCACGCATCAACTTGGTTACAACTTGATCCACCTGGGCCGAAGAGATCTTCTTGCCGTCCAGTCGTTTCACGGCGCCTGCGTGCAAGGCGGCTGCGAGGGTCGTGGCAATAAATAGAAGCGCCGGTCTATGGAAGAACGGTGAAGTGATAGTCATCCATTTCCTCTTCTCGTCCGCCAACGCTGCGGCCTCGCAGCAGCAGAACATATTCACCGGGCTTCAAGGTAGCAGCGGGAATGGAAACGCTCAGCGGATTCGCCCTGGCCGCGTATTCGGCAATCGCATCGGCTTGCGCGGTTTCAAGCAGAACCCGGTAGCTTGTGTATTCATTCTTGTTCCGCAACTTCAGTTGGAGCCGGACGGTGGGAGTTCCGGCGGGGATTCGAAAACTCAAACCTTCAACCCCTCGAACCACGCCGGGGGCCAACGTAAGTGCCGCTTCTGGTACGAGCTTAGGCGCGGCTTTGTGCTCGGCTACCAGCTCGGCTTTGGCTTCAGGCAACGGAGTCTGCTTCTGTGCTTGCGGCTCGGGCGGATGCTGTGTCGTACAAGCGATGCCTCCCAACGTGGCAACAGCCATCCAAATTAGGTTCGTCTTCATTTTGGCCTGGATCCATTGTACGGATTAACCTAAAAACAATTCTTGACAAAATAATTTGTCGGTGGTTTAATAAACTTCGTGACCTCCACTGTTCAAGTTCTCCGCAATCCCGAAGAAGCGGCAATTGTGCTGGATCCTATTCGTCTGAAGCTGCTTGAAAACCTTGAGCAGCCGGGTTCGGCAGCATCGCTCTCTCGGGTTTTGAATCTTCCGAGGCAGAAGATCAACTACCATTTGCATGAGCTCGAACGGGCCGGCTTCGTTCGTGAATCGGAGACCAAGCGGCGCGGTAATTGTGTGGAGCGGTTAGTCGTCGCCACCGCCAAGTACTACTTAGTAAGTCCCGAAGCACTGGGTAAGTTAGGAGCGGGCAGCCCTGACCCGGAGTCGACGCAAGATCGAACGTCAGCTGCCTATTTGTTATCTACTATGTCGCGCGGCATTCGGGATTTGGTTGAGCTGCGCTATCGCGCTGACCAAGCAGGCATGCGTTTGTCGACGATGACGCTTGAAACTGAGGTGCGCTTTCGGACGCCTTCCGATCGCAACGCGTTTACTCAGGAACTTACTTATTTGGTATCTCAGCTTGTCGCCCAGTATCACGATACAACCTCGCCCGATGCCCGGAAGTTTCGATTTGTTATTGGAAGTTATCCCTACATTGCTCCAGTTGAACCTGGGGTTGGACCGAAAGCCGCGGTAACTATGGATTAATTTTATGGACAAACCTAACACCCGTTCCCACGAGACGTCAATTGAGATCCGCGCCACTCCGGCTGAGATCTGGAAAACTATCACCGAAGCCGAAGAAATCGCCCGCTGGTTCGCTCCTGAAGCTTCCGTCACACCTGGTGAAGGCGGCAAGATGACCATTAGCTGGGGCGGCGGAATGGAGATCACCCATAACATTTCGACATGGGAGCCAAACCAACATCTGCGAACAGAAGCTGAGACCCCGAGGGCTCCAAGCGCCGCTCCGGAATCTCTGGCGTTATTGGCCGTCGACTACTACATCCAGGCAAAGGACGGAGGCACGGCGGTGCTTCGAGTGGTCCAATCCGGTTATCCCAATGATGCCGCTTGGGATGGAGAGTTCGATGGTACTAAGCACGGCTGGCAGCTATTCCTGCTCGTGATCAAGCACGCGATCGAAGTGCACAAGGGCAAGAAAAGCTTTCATGCAAGTCTATACGAACCCTTTGCCGGGGAGGGTCGTACGCAGCAGACGGCGTGGACGCATCTCCACGTTGAAGGGCTTTCGATGATGGGCCCGCTGTCGATCATGGCCGGACGCGAACCGCATGAAATACTTGTGATCTCCAAGGACTGGAACGACGCGGTGGTCTGGTTCACCGTCAGTAAGAGCTATATTGCCGCCTCACTGATTACTTACGGTATCGAAGAGCCCGCATTTGAATCGGCCAAAGAGCAGGTGCAATCGGTTCTCGGCAATGTCGCCGGTAAGGCGGAAGCAGAGAAAGCCCCGGTAAGCTAGACTCCGCGAGAGAGTAGCAGCACCCGGAACGTCTCGCCCATCCCATAGAGAAGCGTCTTCAGCTGCCCGCGCCTTCGTGCGGCTTCTTGCTCATTTTGGGATTCCAATACGTTGGCGAATTGATCGGGCTCGCCAGCGTCCAGCAACAGTTGCGCCAGGCTCTCGTATCGCTCTACCAAGAAGCCTCGCTCTTTTGCCTCGTCGATGAGCATTGTGAAAGGAACATGCGACGTTATGTCACGCTCACCGGGTTTGCAAAGCACGTCCTCATCGGCCTGATGACGCCAATAGCTCATCAGCGTGCCCTGGGGAAAGCGGACCCGTTCTCGTTCTGTGAATCCGTAATCGATGAACAGCACGAAGCCTTGTTTCACTGCGGCACTCAGCCGATCCAGCCACTGCACCGCATCGAGGTGAGCCTCAACCAAGCCGCCGTCTGGCGCGTGCTGGCCGTGCTTGGCCAAGTATTCAGCCAACTTTCCTTTGACACAAGGGCCTTCCACGTATTGGAATTTGCCCTCGTAACCGGCAACCGAAACCTCGTGAAAATGCCCTCCCTTCTTGCGTACAAGGTGCACGGGCAAAGCATCCAAAAACTCATTGCCGAATACGAGGCCGTGAATCTCAGCCGGCAACTGACCCCGTCCACTTTCTATCGCCTGATACGACCAGCGTTCGAAATACGACCGCATCTCTTCGCGGCCAGCGCCTAACTCCACAACCTCGAAGCGGGCAGGCATGCGCTCGTGAAGACGCTCGACGGTTCGGGCCATTAGAAGGCCAAAGACAGGTTGCAATTGTTCGGCGGTATAGAAATCGCCGCGAGCGCCAAAGGGATCACGCTCGCGGCGATAGTAGCCGTGTTCTGGGTGATAGAGCGCCGTGTGCTGGAACTCGTGAAACGAAATGGGGCCGCGGCGGGCGATTTCCTCGGCGAGGATTCCAGTTAGCATGCGTACTTATCATGCTCGCAAATGACGGGTGAAAAAGTCGATAGTCTTTCCCCAGGCATCGCAGGCGGCAACGGCCCGATAGTTAGCGCCGGTGTCGTTATGAAAGGCGTGGTTTGCCCCTTCGTAAACATTCAGGCCGAAGGTCTTGTTGCCATCCACCAATGAGGGAACAATGGCGAGCACATTCTTGGTGAAGTTCTTGTCCAATTCCGCATAGTTCAAGAGGATGGGCCCCGCTAAGTTCTTGATCTGATCTGCCGGGACGGGCGCGCCATAGAACACGGAGCTTGCGGCGATCTTAGCCGAAGAAGCGGCCAAATTCCACACGTTGCCACCGCCGGCACAGAAGCCGACACAACCCATTCGCTCCGCCCGGATGAAGCTGTGACCGCGGAGAAATTCGATGGAGGCAATCATGTCCTCGAGCATTCCGGCCGTTGTCAATCGTCCATACGCAGTCCGCTGGGCGGTGGCGTCAGGGAAGCTGTCCGTGCCGCCCAGCCGTGAAATAAGGTCGATGCCCAACGCAGGAAATCCGGCGCGCGCCACTCGTCGTGTGACGTCGCGAATGTGTTCCGTCAAACCCACGTTTTCATGAATCACCAGGACGGCCGGCTGCGGCGCGCTTGGCATGTTGCGCGGACGGGCATGATAGGCGATCAGCTTAGATGTCGGTCCGTCGAAGGTTACGGTTGCGCAGGAAAGGTCCTCGGCGTCGGCCGGCACGTGTATGTCCGCGGGGCAAGAATCCGCGGCGCGAGCCAGGTCGACCATGCCTGTTGCCGAAATTGCCGCCACCGCCGCGGCGGTCGATCCAGTCATGTTTCGAATCTTGGTCATCAGGGAGCGACGGCTGATTTGCCCGTCGACGTAAAGGTGAACAATCTCTTCAATGGGGCTGTGTTCCATTGAGACATTCTAATCGCTTTCGAACCAATGCGGGAACCATGCTATCAAAGAATTAACAAGTTAAACTTACATTAATGCCGTTGCCGGATCGAATTCCCGTTAAGTCCAGTTCCGATGCGGGCGAGTCTTCCTTGACCCGAGTCTTTGTCGAACCGATTGAGTTGGCGGAACTGGTGGAACGAATGCTGGGTTTCACCGGGAAGGATGCGGCCTTGTTACAGGAAGTGTTGGCGCGGGGCAGCTTCGTCAGCGGGGCAACACGCTTGCGCTGGGAGGGCTTATCCATTTCAATTGCCGAAGCGGAGCAACTGCTTGCCAGGTTTCCGGGCTCTGACCCGCACAAGGTTTTCGATGCTTCGAAATGTACTGGCGCGCAGTTGCTTGAAGGGCGCGTGCCGATTGAAATTCCTAAGGAAGCGGCGGCGACGCGGCGGCTGTTGCGGCGACGGAGTTTTTGGGACGTATTCATGGAACTGGCGGCTGCGAAGCCTCTGGCTTATGTTGACTATTCGTACAAACTGCGTGCGGATCGTTATTGCCGTGAGCTAGCGGTGAGCGAGACGGCACTGCTAAAAGAGCAAGCCTCGTTATTGACTCATGCCGGTTTGGCTCAGTACATTTTGGAAAATGATTTCCGAACGATGGAATTGTTCACACATCGATAAGCGTGAGAAGTGAGAAAATAGCAACTGCTCCAATGAATCGACGTAGCTTCCTTTTTTCAACCCTCGCGACCGCGCCCGGCTTTGCTCAGAAAGCAGTTGATCCCGCGCCACCTTCCGTTGTCAAGCCATCTGGTAAACCGGTCAAAGCCAAAGATAACCCCGACGTGAAGTTTCACAACGCGCCGAAATCGTTATCGAAGGACGCCGTCACTCACGACTGGATAAGCTTTCTTGGGCCGACACACAACGCTTACTCAACGGAGACGAAAATCCTCAAGAAGTTTACTGCGTCCGGCCCACCGCTGGTTTGGGAAATGAGCAAGGGCACCGGTTACAGTTCTCCCGCCATCGCCGGCGACAAGCTTGTTTTCTGCCATCGCCGGGGCAACCTGGAATTAGTCGAATGCTTGCATCCGGAGAGCGGCAAGAAATATTGGCAGTACACATTTCAAACGCAATTTGAAGATCGCTACGGCTATAACAACGGGCCACGGGCGAGCCCTGTGATTGATGGGGACCGCGTCTACACGATGGGAGCTCAGGGCAAGTTTCATTGCTTGGACATTACCAATGGCCAGGTGCTGTGGAAGCGAGATCTGCAAGAAGAGTTCAAGATTCCGCAGGATTTTTTCGGCATGGCTTCCACTCCCTTGCTGGATGGAGATCAGTTGATTGTCAACGTGGGTGCGCCTGGCGGGCCGACCGTGGCGGCTTTCGATAAGATGACGGGCCGCTTAAAATGGGGCTCTGGTAATGAGTGGGGACCGAGTTACGCTTCGCCCATTCCAGCCATCGTTCATGGAAAGAAGCGGGTGTTTGTTTTAGCCGGCGGAGAAAGTAAGCCGCCAACGGGTGGGCTGATTATGCTGGATCCAACGACAGGCGCGATCGACTTCACGTTCCCTTGGCGCAGCAAGAGCTACGAATCGGTAAACGCTTCGTGCCCGGTGATTTTCGGAAATAACGTATTTATCTCGGCCAGCTATAAAACAGGCGGGGCGATGCTTGAGATCACCCCTGATTTCAAAGCTCGCACGATGTGGACTTCGCCGGACTTCGGGATGCATTTCCAAACGCCGATCCACAAGGACGGGTATCTCTACGGCTTCGACGGCCGCAATGAACCGGATGCTTCGCTGGCTTGCTGTGAGGCGAAAACGGGAAAGATTGTCTGGCGCGTCACACCTGAATGGATGGACAAACTAAGCGTGAACGGCCAGATGCAGGAGCGGCTGATGAGCACGTATCGCGGAACGCTGCTGCATGTAGAGGGACGATTTCTTGCGTTGGGCGAAATGGGTCATTTGCTTTGGATGGACCTAACACCGCAAGGCTACAAGGAAGCTTCGCGGGCTTGGCTGTTTGGCGCACGGGAAACGTGGGCACTGCCGGTGTTGAGCCACGGCCTTTTGTATATCGGGCAGAACTCTGGGAACACGCCCCGATTGTTGTGTTATGACATGCGCGAGAAATAGTTACTCATGAACCGGCGGGCGAAGGAGCAAGGTGATACCCAAACCGGCGAACGCCAGCACGGATAGAGTGGTCCAGACTTCCGAATAGCCAGCGGCCAAATCGCCCGCCTGGCGTGCGCGATCAAGGATGCCGGCGAAGTATCCGGGCACTAAGAATCCGCATAAGCCCCAGGCAGAAAACAGCAAGCCATAATTGGCCCCGACGTTTTTCGGTCCAAAATAATCGGCAGTGAAGGAGGGCATCAGGGCGAGATACCCGCCGTAAGCAAAGGCCCCGCAACAGAGTCCGCCCAGCAGCATGTAGAAATCAGACGCTGATCGCAAGAACCCCAAGCATGCGATGACGGAGACGGCGCACATTCCATAGACAGCGACTTTACGGCCGAACTTGTCCGAGACGCTGCCCCAAGCCAGCCGTCCGACGCCGTTGAAGATACTCATCACGCCGAGCGCGACTCCGGCTTGCATGACCGCGTGTTTCTTCGCCATCTCCTGCAATAGCGGTGAGGCTTCGCCAATGATTGTCAGACCGACCGAAGTACCCAAAAAGTAAACGAGCCACAGAGCGTAAAATTGCCAAGTGCGAATCATGCCGGCGGCGGGAATTTCAACCGCGGCGGCGCCGCCGGGGGGTGGGGTCCAGCCTTCAGGCCGCCAGCCAGCGGGCGGCACTTTGTATAACTGGGCTGCCCCAATTACTCCTACATAGAAGATGGCGGCAAGAATCATAAACGTACGCGGAATGGTTTGGCCTAATTGCGCCGGGTCCTTGCCGATCAACGACTCGAGCAGCGGGCCAAACAACAGCGGGCCAATGCCGAAGCCCATCACTGCGAGGCCGACGATCATGCCGCGTTTATCGGGAAACCATTTTATACACATGGCGATGGGCGTGACGTAGGCGAACCCGACGCCGGCTCCGGCAACGATACCGTAGGCCAGCACAAGTCCGTTCAACGTATCGCCGATGAAGGCGGCCAGCAGGCAACCGGTGCCGAGGAGGAAGCCGCCGACGGTTGCCACCAGACGCGGCCCTTTGCGGTCCTGCCAGAATCCGGCGATGATCATGCTGGCGGCGAAAGCGAGGATGGAATAGCGGTAGGGCGTGATGGTTTCCGACCGGTTCCAACCGTGAAGTTGGGCGAGCGGTCCGCGAAACACGGACCAGGAGTAGATTACTCCGAGCAACACTTGCATGAAGATCGCGGCAGCCGCGTAAACAACCCGGTTCGTTGGCATATCCGCCTGATTGTAACAGCGAAGCGGCATGGCTTGCGCCGGTTGTGGAAATAAAGACACGTGTGCCGCGCGCGGTGTCGTACATATTTCTTATATTCGCGCCAGCAGGGCTGATTCGCGCTTCAACTCAATAGCTGCCGCCAAGCGGCTTGCCTGCCTTTAGCAGGCTGACGACACTGGTCCCCCGACCAATGGCCATCAATCAAGTTTTTCCACGCTATCAGCCATGAACGGGCGCAATTTAACAGCAACTCTGATCGACCAGAGAACGCCCTACCGAGGTAGAGCGTTTTTGGTTGGAGAGTAGTCCGGCCGGATATTCGCTCTCTGATTAAAAGGTACAGGATGGGCGCAAGGGATTTGCGGTTGGGGAGAGAGTAAGTTGAAGGAAACAGGGGAGATTGAGTTTTTCGATTGGTGGGGACGACAAGAATGCGAGTCTTGAGAATCCGCTTAATCCTTACAATAAAGACATAGAAGAGCCATCAGGTTCGAGGGTGTCTTAAATTGACCAGATTGCGGTCAGGTCGAGGACGAAGCCTTCGACTGGGCCTTCGCCCTTTACCTGCGTGGGGCTGCTGAGGAAGACCTGTGGTTGCCCTGGACGATAAATGGTAACGCTCTGTGCTCGTGGGTCGATCATCCAGGCAAGCTGCACGCCGTTTGCGATCCATTCCAGCATTTTCTTGTGCGTCACGTTGGCACGGTCTGTAGGGGAAAGCAGTTCAATCACGAATTCCGGAAAGGGATGCCGTTGAGCGAACTGCGAGAGAGAGACCCAGGCGGCGGCGGGCGATAGACGGGCGCCGTTGGGGAGAATGAAGCCCGCACTGGAGTCGGTCGCTATCCCGCGGCCGTCGACTCTTGACCAGTGGGAAATGTCCTCAATGATTCTTGCGTTATGTGCGCCGGTGCGTGGATCGGTTGGCGGCATTATGATCAACTCCCCTTCAGCCGAATACTCAAGGCGGTAGTCCGCATACTGCTCGCAGAATTCCTGAAACCGCGCGTCCGTCAACCCGGGCGCGTAGAGGGTGAGGGGGAGATACGATTCCTCGACCATTACCATGGCTTGATTGTACAACGGGGGCATCGTTGCGTTTGGGGATGTTTCCGATACCTGAACAGGCTGGCCAGGGGGCCAACCGCAGACGAGGTCTGCCCACTTTGCGAACTAGCATTCAGTGAAAGTGGAGGAGCGCCAAGAATGTGTAGAGACGACGCAACCGTGTTAGCATCAAAATTCAAGGGTCATTCCTATTGTTCGACTTTCTAAAGCCGCCGGTGCTGTCATTCCAAGAGTATTTAGCCTTGGCCGGAAGGGCCACTCAAAACGTTGTCCGCCGTCCGTTCTATGGCCAGGATGTTCTGCTGCAGATGGATACCATCGGCGTGGGCTCTATTCCTATCACTATTCTGATTGGTTTTTTTAGTGGCGCGGTGATGGCGCTGCAGATGTCGCGCGCGCTGGCGCAGTACGGTGCGTCGGGCGAGGTGGGTAAGATCACGGCCATCACGTTGGTGCGTGAGTTGGGGCCGGTGCTGACTGCGCTCTTAGTAGCCGGACGCAATGCTTCGGGCATCGCCAGCGAACTGGGGTCGATGAAAGTTACCGAGCAAATCGACGCGATGCGGGCGTTGGGCACGGATCCTATTAAGAAGCTGGTGACACCGCGATTGATTGCGTTGTGCATCATGCTGCCGCTACTCACGGTGCTGGCCGATTTTATCGGACTGTTTGGCGGCTACATGGTTGGCGTGCCGTTGCTGCGGCTCACGACGGGGGCACAGTATTGGATGTCGTCCTATCAGTCGTTGGAATTCAATGATCTGGGCCAGGGGCTGCTGAAGCCGTTTGTGTTCGCCTATATCATCGCCTCGGTGGGCTGTTTTTTTGGTATGCGCACTACAGGTGGGACGCAGGGTGTGGGGCGCGCCACAACGCAGGCGGTGGTTGTGGCTAGCGTGTGGATCTTTGTGATTGACATTGTGATGACCCGCATATTTTTGTGGATCGCCACCTAGAGAACCGACGATGGCAGACGAATGCATTCTCCGGTTTGAAAACGTGTCGATGCACTTTGACGGCGACGATGCGCCTGCGCTTGACCGGGTTTCGTTCAACCTGATGGCGGGCGAGACCATCGTCTTGTTCGGCGCGGCGGGGGCGGGCAAGACCGTGCTTCTGAAGCTGGCGGTAGGGCTATTGCGGCCGGTTTCGGGGAGAATTCTTCTGTTTGGACGGGATGTGACGGAACTCCGCGAACAGGAGTGGTATGCGATGCGGGCGCGCGCGGGGATTCTGTTTCAAGAGGGCGGGCTGTTTGACTCGATGACGATTGAAGAAAACGTATCTTACCCGATGCTGAATCAAAAGCTGGTGGAGATCGCGCCGGAGGAAGTACATCGGCGGGTAGAGGAAGTTTTGCAGTTTGTGGGGCTGCCGCAGACGATGGACAAATTCCCTAGTGAGCTTTCGGGCGGAATGCGCCGGCGGGTAGGAATTGCCAGGGCAACGGTAACGCATCCGAAGTTACTAATGTACGATTCGCCCACGGCGGGACTGGATCCGATTACAGCTAACCGGATTATTGCGTTGCTAATCAAAGAGCGGGAACTGCGAAACACGGCATCGATGATTGTTACGCACCGCTTCCAGGACGGGCATATGCTTGCAACTTTCCGCTACAACCCGCAAACTGATAAGGTGCTGGAAGCGTCACCAGAACAGAGGGAAAAGTTACACACCCGTTTCTTCGTGATGAAGGATGGGCGATTGGTATTCGAGGGGACCGAAGAGGAATTGGACAAGTCGACCGATCCTTATATCTCCAAATTCACTATGCAAAGGGTTTGATTCAATATGCCTTCCGCCGAAAAAGTCAGCTGGGCCAAATTACGGGTTGGTATTGTCGCGATGGTCGCGCTGACGCTGTTGTTTATGATGGTATTTCTGCTGACTGGGAACAAGAGCTTGTTTGCGTCGGATGTGCCTGTTTACACATATATGGACGATTCGGCCGCTATGACCGAAGGGTCAGCGGTGCGCCTCAATGGGATTGAGATCGGCAAACTGAAGAAGATTGAGCTTTCGGGCGAGAACAAACCGAACCGAATTGTGCGCCTGACGATGGGTATTGACGATCGGATGCTGAAGTCGATCCCTGTCGATTCGCAAGCGGCGGTGGGTGCGGAAAATTTGTTGGGTTCGAAGTACATCAACATTCGGAAAGGCAAGCAGGGGGCGACGATTGTAAGTGGATCTGAGTTGCCTAGCTTGGATACGCGCGAATTTCAGGACTTGGTGAATGCGGCCTATCCAACCTTGCAATCCATGCAGGGGATCGCTACGCGCATTGATAAGATTGTGGGGATTGTGGAGTCTGGCCAGGGAAGCATCGGCAAGTTGCTGGTGGATGATGAACTATACAACGTAGCCGTGAACATGGTGGCGGACGTGCGAAACGCGGTGAAGGATGCGCGTAGCGCCGTGGTGGATGTGCAAAAGATGACGAGCTACGTCGCCGAGGGCAAGGGGTCCGTGGGCAAGGTGCTTTACGACGAAACCTTGTATAACGATTTCCGCGCTTCGCTTGCGAAGGTGGATAAGATGCTGGCTGATGTTGAGGCCGGCCAAGGCTCAGCAGGCAAGTTTCTAAAGGACCCAGCGCTATTCGATGAATCGAAGAAGACGATTCTTGAAATGAAGAAAATGGCTGAAGATTTGAATCAGGGCAAGGGAACGATGGGCAAGCTGCTGAAGGATGACGAACTGAGCAAGCGGATGAACAACTTGCTGGCGAAGCTTGATACGACAGTGGATAAAATCAATGCCGGACAGGGGACAATTGGTCAACTGATGGTGAATCCGCAGCTTTACGAATCGTTGAATGGCACGGCGAAGGAAATGAATTCATTTATGAAGGATTTCCGCGCCAATCCGAAGAAGTTCCTAAGCATTCAGCTGAAGTTGTTTTAACGGTTGCGGCTCCTTGAAATACCTGGTCATCAACGCTGACGATTTCGGTTTCACGCGGGACGTAAATGAAGGCATTGTGGAAGCGCATCGCAACGGCATTCTAACGGCCACTACATTGATGGCGAACGGCGCGGCATTTGAGGATGCTGTCAGGTTGGCCCGAGAAATTCCAACCTTGGACATCGGCTGCCACTTGGCGCTGATCGGCGGAAATTCCCTAGTGGATCCAGCGCGGCGATTGCCCTCCTCCACTGCTCAACTAACGGCGCAAGTGTATGCCGGAAAGATTGCGATTTACGATGAGTTGGAGGCCCAAGTGCGGAAGATTGTAGCGGCCGGCGTTGAACCTACACATCTGGACACCCATAAGCACACGCATCTGCTACCGCCTGTGCTGCGAGCTGTTTGCGCTATTGCGGAGAATTTTGGCATTCAGTGGATTCGGCGGCCGATCGACTTCGGCGCCGCATCGACGGGAGAGTTGAAGCAGCGAACCCTAGGGCGCATTATGAGTCGTGTGCAGATGAGCCCCACTTTTGAAGCGCATGGGATTCGCCACACCGATCATTTTTGGGGTTTTGCGATTACCGGCAAATTGAACGAAGCTGCGCTGGCCGCCGTGATGGCTCACATACCGGATGGATCGACTGAGTTGATGACTCATCCGGGCAAGTTTACCGCCGAATTAGCGGCGTCGCCGACGCGACTCAAAGCAAGCCGTGCGGCGGAATTGCAGGCATTGGTCTCTCCCGTGGTACGCAACGCAGTTTCCATGGCCGGGATTCAGCTGGTGAATTATCGTCAACTCAATCGTATTGCACTGGGAGAGGGGCGCTGATGTTGAACATTCGGGCGGCTGAGCGTGGCGATACTACGCTGATTTTGGAACTGATCCGAGGTCTAGCCGCGTACGAAAAACTTTCGCACGAAGTTGTTGCTACTCCAGAGCTGTTGGAGAAGTGGCTATTTGGCGAAAAGCCCGTGGCCGAGGTTCTGATCGCGGAATGGGATGGCTTGCCGCGCGGCTTTGCTCTTTTCTTTCACAACTTCAGCACGTTCCTTGGCCGGCCTGGGTTTTACTTGGAAGACCTTTACGTGCAGCCTGAGTTTCGCGGCCGTGGCATTGGCAAGGGACTGTTGCTGCGTCTGGCGCAGCTGGCGGTGGCGCGTGGATACGGTCGCGTGGAATGGAGCGTTCTCGACTGGAACGAGCCAGCAATCCAGTTTTATAAGTCGCTTGGCGCGAAGCCCATGGACGAGTGGACTGTGTTCCGGCTGACTGGCGATGGGCTTACGGCCGCGGGCCGTGGCCTGGGCCCTACTTAGCTTTCAGATCGTCCATTACGAAGCGCACCATCGATTCCAGCAGAGCTCCGCGTGGGAAGCGCGTCTTGTCCATACCGGTCCTCACCGTCTTGTCCGGCGACTTATCGAATGGCAGCGCCAGTGCAAAATGATCGCTCTTGGCTGAACCTAAAAACTTGCTGCCGGGGATGGTTGCATCCTGCCGTGTTAGCTGGCCGTCAATCATCGTATCGTAGCCTTGCAGCATGTTCCAGGTTTGCATCAGCGATTTTGAAGTGTTGTCTTTATTCGAAAACGCAATCACGGAGTAAGTGGGCACGATGGGATTTGGATAGGCTCCAAGGAAAGCTTGTCTTGCCCCGCGTTGCAGGCTCTTGAATCCCGCCGCCAGATCGCCCTTGCAGTTTTGCATTTTGAAATATTGCTTGATATATTGATCGGCCATGCCGGGAACAATATCGGCGATGGCGGACCCGCCACTTGCGCCGGCAACGCTGACGAACGCCGCCACATATTGCTGCACGCCTTTTTCCTTGGCCAACATCACTTGCAGGTCGGGGGTGCCTTTGCTGTAGCCCACCAGGATATATTTCTTGGTGTCCTTCGGACCTTCGGCTCGCAAATAATCGGCTAGTTCCTTGGCGTTGTCCTCGCTATTGTTGTTTGGCACAGGGTAGAGGCTAACGTTGAATCCGTATTTCTTCAACGCCTCCTGCCCTTCCTGAAACGCTGGGCTTTCTGGGAAGCAACTACTCATGAAGCCGGGGACAATCAGCACGCGGTAGTCGGGCGAAAGCGCAGGCAAGGCTAAGTTGGTCTTTCCGGCTTCGGAAAGATACTGCGAACATGCGCCCCAATCACCGCCATCGGGGTTCTTGGTTAGTACGCTGCAAAAGTAGTCGCCGAAGGAACGAGAGTTATCGGAATTGTCGGACGCAAAGTAAATTACGTTGGTATTGCCGTCAGAACGGAACTCCTCTCCATGAGCGGTTTTTGCTACTTTGACAGGATCCGTGAAAGTTCTAGTTTCATTGAGAGTCACCAGTCCACTTTCGACAAAACTATTGGTGATGTATTCGCGCTCCATATCCGTATCTGGATCGATTTTATGAGTGAGCTTGTTGTTCCGTTGATCTTTGTCAAAACCGATATCGTGCGTGCCGGCTCCTATCCATACTTCACTGGAACCTACCTGAAATGGAGCCTTCCAAATGCGAAAATGATGACGGCTGGCGATGACCTTCAGCGGATCGCCTTGCGCGTAACCATAATCTTGGCTGCGGTCAAACATCATCAATTCGCTCATGGGAAGCGTGACATAGGCCTGCTTTGAAAGGCTTGTGATCAAGGCGCGGAACACCGCGTCCTTTCCCATCTTGTCCACCTTCAACCAACCCTGTCTCTGCAAAGCATCCCGCACTTGCTGTTCGGATCCAACGATTACGAAATTCACACGATCACCCGGATTGCCGTCCTTATCAACAACGCGTTTTGGAACTGAATCGAGTTGCGCCTGGGTAAGTTTTGTGATCAACGTCGTGTCCACTTTCATCAACGCTTTGCCGGCAAACCGATCCACATGAACAGTAAAAGACCCAGTAGCGGCATCGTTCGTCATCTGATTAATTCCCACAAACAAGCGGCCGTCAAGGGACACGCGTTGCTCTCGGGAGTCGCCAATTGCGAATCCGCGAGAGGTGTCCCGGGTTCCAATTCTGCCGATTACGGCGCCTTTGTTTGCGTCGTTGACAGGATAGGAGCGCACCATATCGAGCCAGCCGCGCGCGCCTCCGCCAGGTCCGATGTCCTTCGCGTTGGGCTGCATGGGATAGCGGATTGCGCCGGTTGCAGTGAACTTCAGCAGGTCGCCTGCTTTCACATCAATATTCGTGTCCAACCACTGTTTGTCCCCGACCAATGTGAAGTCATAACTGTTGTCGGGCTTGTCTTGGGCTGACAGAGTTAGGGAAATGGCCAGGAGGAGAATGAAAAAGCGAGAGGGCATAACGGTAATCCTAGTCTCCTATTTTAATAGGTATTGATTGCTTGGCGTATGAATGTTTCCACGTCCGCCCAGACTGCCGGATCCCCTTCCATCCGCGCATGGGCTCCGCCAAAACTACGGCGAGCCCAGCCCTTGGGTGGAGGAGCAGCTCCGTTGAAGGGCGGATAATGGAATTGTTTGTTGGCTAATATTTTCGTCTTTCGCGGATCAGCCGCCCTGATTTGCGATTGACCGCGAAGCGTCAGAAGTTCGTGTTGGTAGAGATTCACGGCAGCTCTAACATTATCCGGAATGGTTCGATCATTGATCCCAAAACTATCCACCTGCACCGTGAGAAGCACCGGGATGCGGCGCTTTCGCAGCGCTTTAGCAAGGCGCACGGTGGCTTGGCCTCCAAGGCTTTGTCCGAAAATGATTACACGAGCGTTGCGCCGTTCCATTTCGTCCAACTGGCGATTTCTATTCGTATCGAATGCTCGCTCCACCAGTTTTGGTGTTATTTCATATTTGTGATTTTCGATGGATTCGGCATAGACGCCTGGGATCTGGCGCAGTTTCAGCACCGTCTGCCGGACACCCCGATCATTATCGTTCCAATGCTCCCAACCGCCTAGGAAGCCAATCACCAGCGTGCTGCCTTTGGGTAGAGGTGTCGGCGATGCCAGTTCTTTCTTGATCTGCGCTTGAACGGGGTTGGTGACTGATGACAGCAACAATATAGATACGTAAACAGCGGGGCTCACTGATTTAGGGACGGGCAAAGGGCGGATTGGGTTACAAAAGGGTATCAAAATCTTAACGGTGCCCCATCGATTCGGACAGTTGCTGGATATCTTAACAATGCAAATATTCATTAAGCGACTTACACAAAAAACATGAAGAATTCATTGGTGCAAAATCAGTCAAGAATTGTATACTAGAGCGCGTGGGGTTATAGCCCAATTCAACATCGACCCCACATTTCATTAGGAGATGAACAATGATAAACCTCAAGAATATCGTATCCCCCTGTTTGACCCTGACCTTCATTTTGGCGGGTAACGCGTTCGCCGATGACAGAGACAATCGGGATGGTGAATCCTGCAATAGCCTTCCCGGCTATGCGGCGCTGAAGTCTGCCCTTTCCGCTGCGACGAATGCGGAAGGTTCGGGCCTTAATTTGAACATGTGGGGAACTATTGTGAACCGCGACGGCATCGTCTGCGCGGTGGCATTCACGGGTACCAGCCGCGGATCACAATGGCCTGGAAGCCGCGTGATTTCGGCGCAAAAAGCGAACACAGCGAATGCGTTCAGTTTGGATGCATCGGCTCAAAGCGGAGTGAACGGCGGCCCGCTTGTACTGTCAACAGCTAACCTATTCTCGGCCGTTCAACCCGGAGGCAGCCTTTTCGGCCTGCAGGAGAGCAACCCTGTTAACACGGCGGTAGCCTATCAAGGTCCAGCTACGGCGTTTGGAACTTCCGGTGACCCGATGGTGGGCCAGCGTATCGGTGGGGTCAACGTGTTTGGCGGCGGACTTGCTTTGTATGATGCCAGCCATAAACTTGTGGGAGGCATTGGCGTCAGTGGAGATACGTCGTGCTCCGATCACAACATTGCTTGGCGCGCACGGCACAATCTGAACCTGGACTTTCTATTGGGTTCGATCCCCGGCGTGGCCCAGTTATTCGCAGGCGATGCGGCGCATCCAGACAACATCATTTTCGATATCACGGCCAATCCTGGCGGTGGAACGGGAATTAGTGCTTCAGCGTTCGGTCATCCCACTTGCTTGAACAATCCCCCGTCGGCTCCTGCATCCCCTGGCAAGGCTCCAGTGGCTTCGGGTTTGCCCAGCGTGCAGTAGTAGTTACTTAAGAGGCGGGCGTTTTTAGGAGCGCTCGCCAGTGCTTGTAGCATATCCGAGCGCGGCGAAGCCCGGGCCACCGTCAGCCCGGGCTTCATCATCGGGTGAAAGTCCGACTAACGACTGAGCGCAATCTCGATCACGTTTTCGTCCTTGGCTCGGCCCTTGCTGGGGCCCACGAATTCCCGGAACTCACCAGAACCGTCCCACACCCGACTTAACATGCAGTAATTTCCTTCACCGCACCTGAACGTCAACCGAGGAGTGTTGGAGCCCTTCGAACCAACAGGTCCCGCAAAGGCCGTGCTGACCATGACGGTTTCGCCCGTTTCCGCATTTCGAACCAAGTAACGCGTGATCCCCGAACCACCCTTCAAAGGGGTCACGCTGTAGGAACCTGCGGCCATTTTCTGCCCGTGAGCGAGGAACGGGAACCCCACCACCGCCTTCAACTTGACTTCCTGTGCCAGGCTGGCCGCCGCGAATCCCACCGTCAAGCCAACAACCGTCACCATCTTGCGAACCGAATTGATCTTCATAACATGTCTCCCTTTTTGGTTGGCCCGATCTATTCGGGCTACACCAGAGAGAGCGCGGCTGGCCGAAAAGTCCGCCAAACTTTTTCGGAGCAAAGTGAGGGACAATATCCAAAGATGACGAATTGGAACCGCCGTGACTTTCTTAAATTGCTGCCTGCGGGCGCGACTACCGCATGTTTGGCACAGACTTCTTTGCCGCAAACCAAGCGGCCCAATTTTGTAATTATTGTCACTGACGACCAAGGCATTGGCGACTTGGGCTGCTACGGTCACCCCGAAGTCCACACGCCCAACCTCGATAAACTCGCCGCCACGGGTATTCGTTTCACACAATGGTATTCCAACGCCCCGGTCTGCTCGGCATCTCGCGCGGCCATCATGACGGGCCAGTATCCGGATCGCGCCGGCGTGCAAGGCGCACTTCCTTCGCAGCCAACTTACGATGTGCCAGGCCTGCGTAAAGGCGAAACGACTCTTCCAGGCCTTCTGAAAAAACGTGGATACCGCACCGGCGCAATCGGCAAATGGCACCTTGGCAGCGCGCCCGACAGCCGGCCCATGGCTCAGGGCTTCGACGATTTTTTTGGTTGGTATTCAGGCTGGCTTGACGCCTATTCTCATCGCTATTATCAGTTGGGCGCGCCTCCCGGAAAGATCTTCCACGATATGTGGCGTAATGAAACGGAAGTGTTCGAAGAGCCTGCCTACGTCACCGAACTGCTTGGACGTGAGGCTCGATCGTTCCTTGCAAAGCAGACCCGCCAGCAGCCCTTTCTGCTGTACCTGGCCTTCGGAGCGCCGCACTATTCACTCATGGCGCCGAAGAAATATCTGGATCGCTTGCCGGCGTCCATGGATCGTGATCGTCGCACGCACCTAGCCATGGTGGCCGCCGTCGACGATGTGGTGGGCTCCCTGATGGAGCAATTGAAACGCATGGGCGTCGATCAGGATACGGTAATTTTCTTCCAGGCTGACAATGGCGCCACACGCGAGGAGCGGGCATCGAGCCTCGGCAAGCCGGCCGAAGGCGGCAATAACGGTATATTTCGCGGGCACAAGTTGGGCCTGTTCGATGGAGGAATGCACGTTCCGGCGATTCTGCGTGCCCCAGGCTTAGGCGCCGGTCGCGTCTTTGATCGTCCGATCATGTCCATGGATCTCATGCCCACGTTTCTGGCCATGGCCGATCCGTCGGCAAAGGCTCCGGAAGGAATCGATGGCGAAGATTTCCGTCCTGTCCTGAAGGGCGACAAACAACCCCGAGACTACATGTTCTGGAGCCACGGCAAACAGCGCGCAGTCCGCGCCGGCGATTGGAAGCTGATTTTGCACCCGCCCTCATACCCCGATGCCCCGGTACCCGATGAGCCATGGCTATCAAATTTGGAAGCCGACCCATCTGAAAAAAGAAATATGTCGAGTACGGAAGCCAAACGAGTCCTGGAACTAATGGATAAAATTCGTGCCTGGGAACGCGAAATGAAGCTTCCCCCCCAGTAGAGTGCTGATTTAACAATCTAGGCATGGGAATTGGCTGCACAATAGGGTTAATAAACAAGTTGTTTGATTAGGAGGGGCGAATGGTTAGCCGTGTTCTTTTTGGCTTGGTGGCCTTAGCGCTGCCTGGCCTAAGTCTCGCGCAGGACAATCGAAAAGTCAGTGTGGCCGATTGCAGCTTTGCAAATGACCCTGCCGAATTTCTTTCCCGCTCCAGTCGCGCCCGCCACGCCGCATCGCAGCGGACCTTGAAAGTGGCCCCATCTCTTGCCCGCACCAAGGCGGTAGCTGCCACGAAGCGCAACTTCATCGACGAAGAAATTCTGAGCAAACTACAAAAGTTGAATGTGGCTGCTGCTCCGCTGTCTTCCGACGAAGAGTTTCTGCGCCGAATTTATCTCGACCTTACCGGGCGAATTCCCGGCCCCGAACAGGTTCGAGCATTCCTGGCCGACACCAATGCCGACAAGCGCGATGTGGTGATCGACAAGCTTTTGGGTTCTCAGGAATTCACCGAGCGTTGGACCATGTGGATGGGCGATTTGCTGCAAAACACTTCCACCCTGACCACAGCCGCCATCAACCGTGGCCCTGCCGGACGCAACGCATTTCAATCGTATTTAAAGGATTCCGTATCCGCCGACAAGTCACTTAAGACCCTGGCCGTTGAAGTTGTTTCAGCTTCCGGCAACATTTACGAGACCGCCACTGGCGCCGCCAATTTTCCGTTGGGAGCCAGTACGTCGATGGGTCCCGATCAGGACACTTACGATACGATGCTGGCTAAAACCACAGCGGCTTTCCTCGGTATCAGCGCCTATGATTGTCTGTTATGCCACAACGGTCGTGGCCATTTGACGCTGGTCAGTTCGTGGGGCGCCTCTCAAACGCGCATGTCTGCTCTGCAGATGGCGGCATTCTTTTCCCGTATGACATTCGCGGCCGCATCGTCGCCGGCACGGAGCTTTACGGTCAGCGATTCCTCGGCCAATGGCTACAACCTAAATACGAATTCCGGCAATCGCCCCGACCGCAATCCAATTGGAACGGTTAGCGTTGTGAAGCCCATGTACCGCGATGCAACTGACGCTCCAAGCGGCGAGTGGCGGCAAGCGTTTGCGCAAGCCATGGTGGCTGATCCAATGTTCGCTCGCAATATGGCTAATCGCGTTTGGAAGCAGATTTTCGGACTAGGCCTTGTGGATCCGGTTGACTCGCTAGACCCGGCCCGGCTAGATCCCGCGAATCCTCCACCTGACTCCGTGGGGCTACAAGCCACCCATCCGGAGCTGCTTGAAAAATTGGCAATTGAGTTTTCCAAAGGCGATTTCAAACTACGCGCCTTTGTGAAAACGTTGGTGCAGTCCTCGGCCTACCAATTGAGCTCGCGCTACGAGGGCGAATGGAAGGAAGAGTATGTGGACCTGTTCGCGCGTCGCATCGCCCGCCGGATGGAGGCAGAAGAGGTTCACGATGCCGTTACCAAATCAACAGGCATTCTGGGGGACTACGCACTCCAAGGGACATCGGATCGGGCAGTGTGGGCCATGCAGTTGCCGGAGCTAACGGAACCGCAAGCCGATCCTCCAGCCAACAATTTCCTCAACACCTTCCTTCGCGGGGATCGTGATACGCAAGGCCGTAGCCAATCGGGTTCTATTCAACAACAGCTTTTGTTGATGAACGATGCCTTTGTCGGCAACCGCCTTAAGGTGACGCGTTCGCCCAGATTGCAGGGCATCGCCAAGCTTGACAAGAACGAGGATGTTGTGGAAGAGGCCTATCTGACCTTCCTTTCGCGAAAGCCTACCGCAGCCGAACGCGAAGTCGGCGTTGTGTTCTTGTCGAAGGCTTCGAATCGTGATACCGCGATTGAGGACCTAGCCTGGATGTGCATCAACAAAACAGAGTTTTTGTTTAGCTATTAAGGAAGTAGCAATTATGAAAGACCGATTCGGGATCGACTGGAGCAAGATTCAAGGAACACCTTTTTATCGCAAGCCACAATTGGGCCGGCGCGTGTTCTTCCGCCATTTGGCCTCCGCTGTGGGTGGCTACATGCTGATGCCTTCGCGCCCCATGGAAGGTATCGCCCAAGCCGCCGCTAAGCCGAAAGCAACGGCCAAAAATTGCATCTTCATAATGATGCAAGGCGCCCCTAGCCACACCGATACTTTCGATCTAAAACCGGCAAACGGAATGCCGACAGCTCAATTCAATCCCACCGAATACAACGGTGTTTTGTTTCCACAAGGCTTGATGCCCAAGCTGGCCTCACAGTTTGATTCGATCGCGTTAGTGCGTTCCGTGCGCTCGTGGGCCAACGTCCATGGCTTGATGCAGACTTGGGTGCAGATGGGTCGAAACCCCACCACACCCCTCGCCAAAATCAGTCCGCACATGGGTTCGGTTGCAGCTCTTGAGTTGGCTGGCAAGAATGGCATTCTCCCCGCTTTCATGGCGCTGAACGGAACCCCTCGCGTCTCCGCTGGCTTCTTGCCGGTGGTCAATGCCCCATTCCTAATAACCGCCGGCGGCGGGCTTCCCAACACAACGCATCCTGAAGGAGCGCAACGTTTCTCCACACGCAAGGCTTTGTTGGCCGAGACGGAAAAGGCCGCAGGCGCGGCTGCGGACCTAGGTGCGCTGCCCGATGAGATCGCCGAATGGAAGGCGCGTTCACAGATGCTGATGTACAACAGCGACGTGGACCGTATCTTTCAATTGGACCCAAGCGATCGTTCCTCCTACGGCGCCAGCCCCTTTGGCGACGCCTGCCTTACGGCCCGCAATCTTCTGCGCGCCAACATGGGTACGCGCTTCATTCAAATTACCTACGGCAGTTGGGATCATCACGCCAACCTGTATCCGACTATAACCACGATGGGTGGCATCTTCGATTCGGGCCTGGGCAAACTGCTCGCCGATTTGAAGGCGGACGGATTGCTGGATGAAACGTTAATTGTGGCGCAAGGCGAATTTGGCCGCACTCCTGTTATGAACGGCAATCGCGGACGCGACCACTTCGGACAGCAAGCAGTGATGTTCGCCGGCGGGCGCATCAAAGGCGGTCGTGCGATTGGAGCCACAGATGCAGTAGGCGCGCAAACGGCTGATCCAGGTTGGTCCCGTGATCGCGTGGTGCGCTCCGAAGACATTGAGGCCACCATCTATTCGGCGCTCGGCATCGATTGGTCGAAATTGCTGAAGGACAACCGATTCGGCAAAGGGTTCGAATACGTTCCTGAATCTCTGAACGATGTCTACGGCCCAATTCACGAACTGTGGGGATAGCCCAGACCAAGTCGGGTAATCAAAAGTGGAGCAGACCCCCCGGTCTGCGGCTGGCCCCCTAGCCAGCCCGTTCAGGTAACGGAATCGATTGACAAATCTTCAAGTACACCTAAGCCTTAGGATGCGACTTGTCATACACCGCCATAATGTCAGTGAGCGACATGTGCGTATACCGTTGCGTCGTCGTCAGTCGCGAATGCCCAAGCAGCTCTTGAATCGCCCGCAAGTCCGCCCCATCGTTCAACAGGTGCGTCGCATAGGCGTGCCGCAAACTATGCGGATGCAAGGAATCATCACCTGACAACATACGCGAATAAAACTTCACGATGCCCCTCACGACGCGGTCATTAATCCGTTCGCCACGCGAGCCCAGAAACACTGCGCTCTCCACCTGCTTCGGCTCGCGTACCATCAAGTACGCCTCCAGCGCTGCCGCAGCCTTAGCGCCATACGGGACCTGCCGCTCCTTCTTTCCCTTACCCCGTACGCGCAACCATCGTTCGGAATGGTCGATGTCCTCCAAGTTCATGCCGCAAAGTTCGCTCACACGGATGCCGCAGCCGTAGAGAATTTCGAAAATCGCCAAGTCCCGCTTCGGGTGTGGCCGGTCCAATGTATCAGCCCCAACGCCGTCAATCAGCTTTCCTGTCTGCTCCTCAGTCATCACTTTCGGTAGGGGCTGCGGAGCCTTGGGCGTGCGCATTTGCCGCGCTGGATTGACTGCCAGCAACTTCTCGCGCATCAGGTATTTGAAGAAAGAACGGATACAAGCAATCTTGCGGCGAATCGTGACCACGCTCAAATTCAAGTGATAGAGACCGCCCAGCCATTCCCGCAGAGCGGTCCCGTCAATTTCTTCCACGCCAGGCGTGGCGCCGGGCTCGAGCGTAAAGTACGTGTGGAATTGATCCAGATCCAGGCCATAATTACGAAGCGTATGCTCGCTTGCGTTCGCCCTATGTAGGTCCGCTAGAAATCGGTCAATCTGTTCGCGCAGGTCCATCTTAAACTTTCGCGGCCCGGTACTCTTCAAGGGCCTCCTGCCCACGGCGGCAAACTTCGGCATGACGCGCATGCTTATCCCGCTTCAACTTCTTTTTAGTTTCTTCATCCAGATGCGGCAGCAAGTCGAATGTAATATTTGCAGGCTGATAGTTCTTAGCCTCCGCGCCACTGATGTAATGGCAAAGCGAGCCAAGCGCCGTGGCGCGAGGAAGCGCCCGCGGCTGTTCCCCCCGCAAGAAACTCACCGCATGGATGCCCGCCATAAAGCCAGTGGCGATCGATTCCACATAACCTTCCACGCCCGAAATCTGCCCAGCGAAAAACACGCGCCGATCGTTACGCAACTGCAACGTATCTGTCAACAGCGACGGCGCGTTGATGTACGTGTTGCGATGAATCTGCCCGTAGCGGACAAACTTCGCGTTCTCAAGCCCAGGTATCAAACGCATCACACGCGCCTGCTCAGCAAACCGCATGTGGTTTTGAAAGCCAACCAGGTTGTAGCTATCGGCTCGCAGATTTTCCTGCCGTAGTTGCACTACCGCATAAGCCCAACGCCCCGAGCGCGGATCATCAAGGCCAGTAGGCTTCATCGGACCGAAACGCAAAGTGTCACGCCCACGACGGGCAATCTCTTCCACCGGCAGGCACGCCTCAAAAAACGGGGTCGCGTCTTCTGGAATGTGCGGCTCATAAACTTCAGCCGCAAGCACAGCGTCCACAAAGCGGTTGTACTCTTCTTTGTTGAACGGGCAGTTGACGTAATCATCAGTACCATCCATCGACTTGCCATACCGCGAGGCGCGAAACGCAACATCATAGTTGATGGAATCGGCTTCAACAATGGGACTAATGGCGTCATAGAAGTAAAGGCGTTCGGAGCCAGTAATCCGCGCGATGTCCTTCGCCAAAGCATCCGACGTAAGCGGACCGGACGCAATGATAACGGTTCCCTCGGCCGGCACGGTCTTCACTTCCTCGCGCACAATGTGGATGCGGGGATGTTCGGTAACGCGCTTGGTAATTCCCTCAGCGAATAGTACCCGGTCCACCGTAAGCGCCTGGCCAC
The DNA here is from genome assembly GCA_025350695.1 of Acidobacteriota bacterium. Lineage (GTDB taxonomy): Bacteria > Acidobacteriota > Terriglobia > Bryobacterales > Bryobacteraceae > JANXSF01. The sequence continues at coordinate 14,443 of JANXXI010000125.1, read as the reverse complement.
CCGGTACACGATACTCGTCGGCCACCTCCAGCACCATCGACCCAAGCTTCCGCAGTTCGTTCTTCAACAGCCACGGCGCGGAGTTTTCCGTTTCGCTCTTCAACGAATTGCTGCAGACCAGTTCCCCAAAACGATCGGTCTGATGCGCCGGCGTAGTGGCCACAGGCCGCATCTCATACAGCGTCACATCAAAGCCGGCCTGGGCAATTTGCCAGGCAGCTTCCGACCCAGCTAGCCCCCCGCCTAAAACATTTATCGTCTCGCGCGTCATTCTCCTCTTAGGATACGTTTTTGCTCAAAAAGACGTTGGAGAATTTACCAACCACTCAGGTTGCCGAATCGAGCGTGAAACCATCACTGGTTACCGAAATGCCGAGTGCGCCGGCGGCGTGAGTGAACGCGTCTCTCTCGTAGCCGGATTTGCTGCTGCAATTAATCAGCATGGTGGTCGGCAACTGGGCTGCGCTTGGTAGCTTTGCCGATGCGGTCAGCGCTTCCAAAATTATTCTCGCGGCGTCCCTCACCATCGGTTGCTTGTCAGCTGGGTCTGGAGGTCCGTAAATGCCAGTGGAAAGTACGCACAGCCGTATTGCTTCGATGCTGCCGTTTTGATTCGCGGCGGCAACCCCTGCAAATGCATCCAGGTAAATCTGCCGGTACTGGTCAGGATCAGATACCTTTGGACCGGGGACTTGCGGCCCAACCGAATAGACGATGCCGGCTATCTGATCTCCCACCGTATGGCTTGTAGTGTGAGCATTTGCAGGTAGCGGAATGTAGAACGATGTTAATCGATCCCCTCGTCCCGAACTGCTGTCTTGACTCCAGGCGCCGTTGCCGAATTGGTTGTCGTAAGCATGATGCAAGGCCGCGTTGACCGAGATGCACAACGGGCCGGCGTTAACGTGCTTGGCGCCATTCAACGCATCCGCGAATAACCCGTTCACGCCTCCACCACCCACTTGGTAATAAATGCCGATGTTACTGCTGCCGGCATCCTGGGACGCAATCTTCCCATTCACCAGGTCCGAATTTTTCAACACGCCGACGTAATCACCGCTTGAGGACGTCTCAAATAGAATATTGATTTGCATATTTTCTCCCGTTCAAAAGGCCATTTAGGTGCGGCTTCGAGCGCCGCGCGAAAGTGTATTATAGCCGACAATTGTTCCAATGCAACTTCTTTCTAAGGGTGTCAATCTCCTTTCAAAATCCTCTTTTGCGTGAAAAAGCGTTGAAGAATCTGCGTGCACTCCGCGCCAAGAACGCCTTCCACCACGTCCACTTGATGGTTCAACAGTTCTGAATCGGCTAAGCGAAACTTACTACGCACGCCGCCAAAGCGCAGATCCCGAGCCCCAAATACCAGTCGCCCAACGCGCGCATGCACAATTGCCCCGGCGCACATAATGCAAGGCTCAAGAGTCGCGTAAATTGTCGCGCCATCCAGCCGATAATTGCCAAGCGCCTGCGCCGCCCGCCGCATCGCCACAATCTCGGCGTGCGCCGTCGGGTCACAATCAGCGATCGGCGAATTGAAGCCTTCGCCAATGATCCGCCCGTCATGCACCACCACCGCCCCAACCGGGACTTCCCCAGTTCTTTCGGCGGCAGCGGCCAATTCAATCGCCCGCCGCATGAACATTTCGTGAATTTGGATCGTCACTAGTGGAACTTGGCATTAGTTTAAACTAAGAGAACCCGTGAAGTATCTATCGCTCATCTTTAAAAATGGCGTCCGCAACAAGCGGCGTAGCCTGCTGACCATCGCCAGCGTCGGCGTGTCGCTCTGTCTGCTAGGCGTGCTACTGGCCGTCTACGCAGTGTTTTATGTTTCCGAAGCCCCAGCAGAACAGGCTCTGCGCCTCGTCACTCGTAACAAGATTTCCCTAACCGTCACCATCCCAGGTTACTATCGCGATCAAATCGCCAAGTTGCCCGGCGTGAAAGCCATTCACACCGCCAACTGGTACGGCGGAGTTTATAAAGACCAGCGCGACCCCAACAATTTCTTCGCCCGCTTCGGCGTTGAGCCCGACCGCCTGTTGCAAGTCCGTAGTGAACTGATCATGCCCGAAGATCAGAAACAGGCTTTCATCAAGGAACGCACCGCCTGCATCGTGGGTAAGGCTCTGGCCAACAAGCTCGACCTAAAGCTCGGCCAACGTATTCAATTGAAGGGCGACATCTACCCGGTCACGTTGGAACTCATCATCCGTGGAATCTACGAGGCGAACCTCAACGACGAAACTCTCTATTTCAACCTGGACTATCTGTACGAACTATTGCCGGTAGCCAGGCGCAACAACGCCGGTTCATTTTACGTTCTAGCCGATTCCATCGACTCCGCCAATCGCCTCGGTAAGCAGATCGACGAAATGTACACCAACTTCCCTGTACAGACCAAGACCGAATCGGAACAGGCCTTCTCGCTGGCGTTCGCATCGTCACTGGGCAACATCAAGGCCTTCCTTCTAAGCATCTGCGCCGCAGTGATGTTCACCATTCTGCTGGTCAGCGCCAATACCATGGCAATGAGCGTCCGCGAGCGTGTGAAGGAAGTGGGCGTAATGAAAACCCTCGGCTTCACCAAGGAAGCAGTGTTAGGCATCATCCTGGGCGAGGCCGCCGTCATTTCCTTCTTAGGCGGTTTGCTAGGATGCTTCCTTGCGTCCATCTTGTGCATCGGCTTGAAGGGCGCCAGCAGCTATCTTCCCCAACTGAAGCAGACCAGCATGACCCCCGGCGTTGCCGCTGTCACACTTGGCGCGGCCATGGTGATCGGCTTGGTCAGCGCCTTCATCCCCGCCTACAGCGCCGCCCGCACCTCCATCGTGGATGCTCTCAAGGCAAACGTATAACATGGCCATCCCACTTTCCTACAACCTCCGCAACCTCACCGTCCGCAAGGGCACAACCATCATGACCGCCCTTGGCATCGCCCTTACGGTGGCCGTATTAATGGCCATGCTTGCCATGGTCAATGGCCTCGAATCCTCCTTCGCCACAACCGGCGACCCGCTGAACCTGATCGTCACTCGCAAGGGCAGTGATTCGGAACTGGTCTCAAACCTCGCCCGCACCGTGTTCCAGGATATGAAGCTTACTCCCGGTATCGCGCGCAACAAGCAGGGCGAGCCCATGGCATCCCTCGAACTGATCAACATCATCAATATCCCCAGCGTCGACCAAGCAGAAGGCATCAACGTTACCGTGCGCGGCTTACCACCCATCGGCTTTGAAATGCGCCCCGAGTTGAAGCTAATCGCCGGTCGCCTCTATGAAACTGGCAGGCGCGAAATCGTCATCGGCAAAGCAATCGCCATCCGCCATCCCGACGTCAGCATCGGCAAGACGCTCCGCTTTGGTCGAGGGGAATGGACCGTCGTTGGGGTGATGGACGGCGGCCGATCCGCCTACAATAGCGAAATTTTCTGCGATCTCAACCAACTCTCAGGCGACTATAATCGCAACGAAGTTCTAAGCTCCGCCATGCTCCGCGCAACCGGCGAAGTAACGCGCGAGGCTCTCATCAACCGCCTGGAAGATGACCCAAAGTTGAACGTCAGCGTCCGCACCGAACGCGAATATTACGCTTCTCAAATGACCGCCGCTCGCCCCCTTCAAGTGTTGGGCTCGCTGATCGCGCTGATCATGGCCGTCGGTTCCAGCTTCGCCGCGATGAACACGATGTACTCCGCCGTCGCCCGCCGCGCCCGCGAAATTGGAACCCTTCGCGTGCTCGGTTTTTCGCAAGGCTCCATTCTGCTCAGCTTCTTCATTGAGTCATTGCTTCTTTCTGTTCTGGGCGGCTTGCTAGGCTGCCTGCTGGTGCTGCCACTGAACGGCGTAACCACCGGCCTGCTTAGCTTCAAGACCTTCAGCCAGATTGCATTCGATTTCACCATCAGCCCGAAAGTAGCCGCCATGGGCATGGCCTTCGCCATCTTCATGGGCGCTTTCGGCGGATTCTTTCCAGCCCGCTCAGCGGCCAAAAAAGAAATTCTTTCGGCGCTTCGGGATATCTAAACTAAGGACATTATGGACAGCGATTTGAAAAGCCTGCGGATTGATCGCAATCGCAAGCAGACAGGTGAGCCCGCTGGATGGGCCAAGTGGTGGATCATCGGCGGCGTGGCGCTGTTTCTAATCGCCGCCGGCAACTTGATTTATTCGAAGTGGACCGCGGCAACGCCCGTGGACGTCTATCGCGTGCAACTACCCCGGGCAGGTAGCTCAGCATCTGCCGGCGCGGAAGGCTCCCGCAACGTCATCCTCAACGCCACTGGCTACATCGTGGCGCACCACAAAATTCAGGTAGCATCGAAAGTTTTGGGCAAGGTAGCATGGATTGGAGTCGACAAAGGGGACTTCGTCAAGGAAGGCCAAGTCCTAGCGCGCCTTGAAGACGATGAGTACCGCGCCCAATTGCAGCAAGCCACAGGCAACTTGCAAAACCTGCAAGCGAAGCTAGCTGAACTCGAAAACGGCTCGCGCCCGCAAGAAATCGCCGCATCCAAATCGAATTGGGAGGTAGCCAAAGCCGACCTCGAAAATGCCCGCATCAATCTCGAACGCGTCAGGCAATTGGTGGCCGCCAAGGTGTCCCCCCAGCAACAACTGGACGACGCCACGGGCCGATACGATTCCCAAAAAGCCCGCGTCGATTCGCTGGAAAAAACTTACGACTTGGTTCGCGTCGGTCCCCGCAAAGAGCAGATGGACGCCGTCCGCGGCCAGATAGAACAAGCCAAGGGCCTGGTAGCGTTCAACCAAACCCAGCTTTCAAATACCGTGATCAAGGCGCCCTCAACCGGAACTGTGTTGGAACGCGCAGTGGAAAAGGGTGAATTCATCACCACTAGCTTCGTCGGCGAACGCGGCGCCAAAGGCTACGTAGTGTCGCTGGCCGACCTGAAGGATTTGCAAGTGGAACTCGACATCAACCAAAACGATTTCCGAAAGCTCAACTCGAAGCAGAAGGGCGTGATCGTAACCGACGCCTTCCCCGACAAGAAATACGATGGCGTCATCGACGAAATTTCGCCCGAAGCGAATCGCCAAAAAGCTACGGTGCAAGTGAAGGTGAAAGTATTGACGCCCGACGAATTCATGCGTCCGGAAATGAACGCCAGCGTGGCTTTCCATGAGGAAGGTTCAGGCAGCGGTTCAAGCGCAAGCGGTCCATCCAATCCGGCAATCTACATTCCTGCCGCCGCCGCGAAAGATGGGAAAGTACTGTTGTTGGTCAACGGCAAAGCCGTCGAACGCAAACTAAAACTAGGACCAACCTCAAGCCAGGGCGTGCGCGTCGAAGAAGGTCTGATAGGCGGGGAAGACATCATCCTAAATCCCCCCGCCGAAGTTAAAGACGGCGCCAAAGTAGAACGCAAAAAATAAGCTTACAGCTTCAAATCCCCACGAGGTTTCCCCTGTTTCAACTCTTCATAGGTGTCCCGAACCTGATCCGGCAAAAAGTCGCCCACCCAATTCTTGACGGAATTGGAAAGCTTCACGGATGTCGCCGTCGCTTTGCCGCCCTTCATCGTCACCAAGGCGTCAAGTTTCGTGCCGCCCTTCACCGCCATTCCAACCACAGTGCGAAGATCATTCAGAAACGCGAGTTCTCCGGCCAAAATTTCCGGACCACCCGCCGGCCCATGCCCCGGCAGCACATGCATGGGCTTCAGCTTCTGCGCCGCCTCCACTACCTTGGGCCAGTTCCCAATATTCCCGTCAGCCGTGTAATTGAAAGGTCCATTCACCACCGCATCACCCGTGCAAAGAATCTTTTCCGCCGGCAGCCAAGCAAACCCATCGCCCTTAGTATGGGCCCAACCCAAATGATGCAGTTCCAGTTTCCGCTTGCCATCGGTAATCAAATAGGGCTTGTCGGAAAACGTAATCTTCGGCGGTTCGGCGGTCTTCAAGTTCAGCGCCGCAACATCCTTGCGCTCCTTCGCCGCCGCCAGCCAGCGCTCCGGCTCCCGAGCCTTCATCTCATTCACCACACCGATATGCCCAATCGTCGTAGCCCCCATCTTCGTCCACAAAGGATTGGCGTAAGCGTGGTCCCCGTGATGGTGCGTATCGAAGACATATTTAATCGGCTTCTTCGAAATCTTCTTAGCCTCGGCCATCACCAATTCCGCCCCACTAGGGAAGTTAGCGTCGATGACCACAAGGTAGTCCTGAAACTCAATGATGATGTTGTTGCAATGGCCTTTCTTAAGGTCCCCTTCACGGAACCAGACGCCGTCGACGATTTTCTTAATCTCATCCGGTGCCCCTTCCAGCAAATAGGCGGTGGCCAGCAGTCCAAGAAACGGAGCAGCGATAATAGATCTGTTAATACGCATGTTCCAAATAAGATATCAGATTTTGCTTCAGCCCAGTTATTACGAATCCCCGCGAACCTCGCGCCCACGAAACCCATCAACCTCGTGTGCAGTAGGGCGGACCCCCTGGTCCGCGGTCGACCCCTTGGTCGACCCGTCGGGCGCCAGTCCGGCGTGTATCTTTAGAAGCCCATCAACCCAGGAGCCCATCCAATGAGCGAAGTAGTCATCGAAACCCGAGACCTAACCAAGAAGTACACCCGAGACGCCTTCACAGTAACCGCGCTCGACCACGTAGACATCCAAATCCACAAGGGCGACTTCGTGGCGCTAATGGGCCCATCCGGCAGCGGCAAGACCACGCTGCTCCACCTCATCGCCGCCATGGACCGTGCCACCAACGGTGACATCCTCGTGCTCAACGAAAACCTCCGCGCCCTCAGCGACCGCGCCCTAGCCAAATGGCGCACCGCACACATCGGCTTTATCTTCCAGTCGTTCAACCTGATCCCCGTTCTCTCGGCGCTAGAGAATGTGGAGCTCCCATTAAAGCTAACCAACCTATCCAAGAAGGAGCGCAACGAGCACGCTGCGACCGCGTTGAAGTTGGTGGGCCTAGGCGACCGTCTAGACCACATGCCGCGCCAACTGTCCGGCGGTCAGGAGCAGCGAGTGGCGATCGCCCGCGCGATTGTCACCGACCCCGATTTGATTCTGGCCGACGAGCCGACCGGCAACCTCGATTCGACCTCAGCGGCGGAAGTGCTGAATTTGTTGACCCGGTTGAATAAGGAATTTGGCAAGACGATTGTGGTGGTAACGCATGATCCGCATGCAGCCAAGTGCGCCCGGACGATCCGCTATTTGGAGAAGGGCAAGTTGTTGCCGGAAGGGCAAGCCCCGGAGGATTGGTCGTTGGTGGCGCCGGCGGCGGGGTGAGGGTGGCCGGTGAAAAAGAAGCACATGAAACCGAACCACTACTTCTTACGTACGAAGGAGTGATAAGATATTGGCGCGATCATCATGTCAAAATCAACCGACGAGCGGAAGACTCTGGAGCTAATCAAGAACCACGGGGAATTTAAATCTAATTTGATCGCGCTATCCATGAGCGGTGACTTGAATACATTGGAGTCACACGTACTTAAGGTTACGCAGAAGTGGTTTGATTTGGCACGGATGCACTTGCTGGACGCTGCCGCCGTAGATGTGAAACGGAATTCACGGTCGGTCTATTCCCGGTCTTACTATGCAGCCTACAATGCGTCAAAGGCGGTAAGATATTTCGTTTCTGGTTTTGTCAGCCTGAGGGGAGATGATCACAAGAAGGTCGGCGAACTGCCGGGTAATTTTCCGGATGTTGACACATGGTTGTCCAATTTATCGCTACTATATGAGCATAGACTCCGCGCGGATTACGATAACTGGGCTCACACCGCGTCAGAAAATGTTCTGACGCCATCGGAGTGTTTAGTGATGGCCAGGAAGTTTATTGAAGCGGCTGAACAGTTCTTGCATACGGAATATAAGCTTAAACTATGATGACCACTGCTGACCTAGTCGATTCGGAGCAAGGGCAAGTTGAGGCCGAAGGTCTCTTCGCTCAGTCTTTGGGTTTGTCGAAAGTCCACTCGACTATTGAATATGCCGGCCCTGAAAAATTCGTCAAATTTCAGGTTGGACGAAGAGCGCCCGTCTACGATCATGCCCTTCGTGAAACCCAGAAGGGATTGTCTGCTTCAAATCCATTCCGGGGACTCCTTGGTGTCAAGATCAATCCTTGTGATAGTTTTCCTGCCTCGCTGGAAGCGCATGTCCTTCTAGGCCTGCTGGCTCGTTCAACTAGACCAATCGCGGGACAGTCGATTCCTCACGCGTTCCCAGGTCAGTATGTTCCCTTTCAGAATAATGAGGAGGATCAAGTCATTCAACCGGCAACCCATTTGATTGTCGGGCGAAGAGGGGTTGGAAAAACGACCCTAATCCTTAAGGCTCAGGAACTCTTGAGAAAGTCACCTAACTTATCAGTTGTATTGGATATGCAGCCATACAGCAGTTCGAATGAATCCGTTCTGATTGACATACTGACCGATCTTGCCAGGGAAATAGCCAAAGCAGCCAGAGCAAAGTACCCAGCAGCTGAAGAAGCGATCAAAGAGCTTGACATCTTCGCGCAAGACTTATTCAGTGGTGCAACGAAGCCGGATAGGGCGAGCGCTGCACTTAGAAGAGCGATCGCCAAAATGACTGCGACTATTACGGCGGATCTTTTCGTATTTCTTGACGACTATCATTTAGTCCATAGCGATCAACAACCCAAAATCGCCGACGCGATACATGGCGCCCTAAAAGGGGCCAGGGGTTGGCTAAAAGTTGCGGGACTTAATTCGTTGCTCCGGGTATATGATCCTTCGACCAGATTGGGGCTTCAATCGCCAGGAGACGCTCAACGGATATCACTTGATTTAACCTTGATTGATCCAGAGGCTGCGGAGGAGCATTTAAGAAGGATTTTGCTCAGTTTTCTTCGGCTCGTTGGTGTTGACAAGATGTCCGTTGCCATTTCTGAAGGTGCCTTTCAAAGATTGGTATGGGCAAATGCGGGTGTTCCGAGAGATTTTCTGCAAATGTTCTCAAAATCAATTGAGCACTCTCGAAGATCTGGACGAAGGAAAGTAGAGTTGAGCGACACAAATCTAGCTATTGGCGAGTTCGGTCAGCAAAAAATGGTGGAAATGGAAGAAGACGCGCGGAATGAGCAGAATTTGCTCAGGAAAACCTTAGAAGCAATCGAAGAACATTGTCTTGAAAAGAAGAAGATAAATGCCTTCTTGATTAGGAGCGTATCTAGCAGCGAGTACAAAGCGGTCCAGACATTGAGCGATTTAAGACTGCTTCACATTTTACATCAAACGATCACCCCTAGAGAAGCAGGGGAACGGTATGAAGCCTACATGCTCGATTATTCTTTGTTCACTGGGTTCCGACAACGCCGTAATATTCAAAAAATAGAATCAATGCGATCCGAAGGAGAAAAGCAATTTAAGGCCAAGCAGCTAAGGAACCTTCCGGCTCTACCCCAAGTGTTCGCGGCATAGCGGTTTGAAGTGGTGGCTCATTAATCAGTAAGTCCTTCGTAGATACTCTTCATCGAAATACTGCGTCCAATAGAAGTCAACGCTACCTCCGCTTCTATCCCCTCATACTCGCACGCCCGGCAACGCGAGCCGAGCAGAGGAATTATGAAAAAACCAACTGAAGAAATGAGACCGGAATACGACTTCTCCAAAGGCGAACGCGGCCGCTATGCCGCCAGATACGCAGCCGGCACAAATGTAATTCTCCTCAGCCCCGACGTCGCCGAATTCTTCCCCGATTCGATTCGGACGCGTCAATGAAGCCTTGCGCGTCCTGATCAAGATCGCCCGCATCAAATCGTCCACACGCAAATCAAAATCCAAACCAGCATAGCGTTGAAAAACACACCAAAACTTTTCCCGTTCCCCATCGATCCAAAACAATATCACCCAACTCCCTCAACCACTTGCCGCTCTCGCTCACTTGACTCCAGCCAAACCCGTGTCACACTAGAATCGCTAGAAGGGCGGCTCTTCCACAAGGAATCAGCCGCCCTTCGCATTTCGAAAAGGAGCCAACACAAAATGTCCACGCCCGCGCAAATCGAAGCCAATCAGGCCAACGCCCAGCTCTCCACCGGCCCCCGCACGCCCGAAGGCAAGGCCCACTCCGCAGCCAACTCCACCAAGCTCGGCCTCTACGCAAAGCAGGCCGTCCTGCTCCCCGCCGAAGATCACCAGGAATTCGCCACACTCACCGCCGCCTACGAATACGAACTCCGCCCCTACACCCCCGTCGAGCGTACTATCTTCGCTCAACTCGTCCTCGCCGCCTGGAATATTCAGCGCGCCAATCGCCTCGAAGCCGAACTCGCCACCACCGAAGGTGTCGACCCGCTGCTCTCCGAAAAGAAAATCTTCGCCCGCATCGCTGCCGCCCGGGCCCGCGCCGAACGCACCTTCAACAAATCACTCAAAGAATTACGAGCCACCCCAGCCACTCGTCCCCAACCAAAATCAAATACGAAAAACGAACCCAAACATGCTCGTCCCGACTCCAAAATCGGACGCAACGAACCCTGTCCCTGCAAATCCGGCCGCAAATTCAAACAATGCTGCTTGCAAAACTTGCAAAACGAAGCCAATCCCGCCGCCCACACGCACGCAGCCAACTCGATATAATCGCAACCATGCCCATCTTTCTATTGATCCTCATCGCGACTCTCGCACTGGCTCAACCTCCAGCCATGTCCGTTGTCGAAAAAAAGTCCGGCATGCTCGCGTTTTACTCAGCCGATGGCAAGCGTCTCAACGCCACAAAAGTCGGCCAATTCCCCCACGAACAAATCTTCTCGCCTGACCATAAGACGATCTACGTCACAGACAATGGACTCCTCTGGATGACCGATCCCGGCGATGGAACCAACACCATCTCCATCATTGATGTTGCCTCGCAAAAACGAACCGGCGTCATCGACCTCGGCAAGTATCACCGCCCCCACGGCATGGCGCTCGATCCGAAAACCAACCGCCTCATCGTGACCGTGGAAAATCCGAATGGCCTCGTGCTGATCGATCTCAACACGCGCAAAATCGTTCGGATGTACGATGTGCAGGGCAACAATCCGCACATGGCCATCTTCGGGCCGAAAGCGGAATGGGCTTACGTCAGCAATACAAACTCCGGCGCAGTCGCCGCCATTCATCTCGCGTCCGCCAAAGTGAAATTGATCCCCACCGGCAAGCGGCCACAAGGCGCCGTGATGACTCGCGACGGCCGTACAATCTATGTCACCAACATCGATAGTAAAACCATCTCACGCATCGATACGGTCAAGAACGAAGTGACGGGAGAAATCCAAACGTCCGGCGGTCCCGCGCGCATCGCATTTACGCCCGACGAAAAGACGTTAGTCTACAATCTCCAAAACGAAGAAGGCTGCGCCTTTGCCGATGTTGCCACGATGAAGGAAGTTGGCTCTGTAAAAATCCCCGGCAAGCCGCTGTCTTTGAGCTTGTCGCGGGAGGGAACGAAAGCCTATCTAGGTCTCCAAGACAGCGACAAAATCGCGATTGTCTCAGTACCAAGCCGGAAGTTAGCAAAGGTAATCACATCTCCACCCAAGTCCGGCCCCGACACAATCTTGGAACTTCCGTAAATGTAGCTATGCGGATCAGGTCGAGTGACGGGGATTGCGCCCCGTCACCCACACCACCGGACGTGCGGTTTTCCGCATCCGGCGGTTGAACCCAGCAAGTTGCTACATCTTTGCAAGATCCGATGGTACAAGGAAGCCGAACTGACGTAGCGTCTGGTTCCGGAGCGCCGTTTGCATGGTCGGGGTAGCCGCCATCCTCCACGCGCCCCGGCCCGTCCGCACAGTCTTGAGCATCTGGGCAGGAACACCCAGCCGGCTTAGCGCGCGCTCCCGTCCACTAGCACTATGCCATCGAATCCAGAAACACTTCCGAATGTGCCGTCGAATCCAGCCGTCCAGCCGGGTCAATGGTTTGCGTACTTCCTCCAGCCGGGTATCCCCACCAGCCTTGCGTGTAGCTCTTCCAGTCGTCTCGCGGTTGGTTACTGGTGCGACTCTGGTTCGCCCTCCACATCTCCCGCACTTTCTGTTTGAATCTTTCGATACTCTCCGGCGCTATTCCGATCCGCCCTTGGCGATCCAGTCGAAAGCCTAGGAACTTTCGTTCCCATACCCTCCCGGTTCCGCTTTTGGCGGCATTCACTTTCAGCCGCAGATGCTTCTCAATCCAATCCTGTATCGAACTCAGCGTTCGTTCCGCCGCCGCCTGACTGCCTACGTAGATGTTGCGGTAAGTAGCCCCGGGGAATCGCACACCGAGGCTCTCTCAGAACCGTACTTGAACCTCTCAGCTCATACGGCTCCCGCCATGGAACCTCGCCGCTCGCCCATCTGCCAGTGCGCCCACAACTTCGAGTCGCGTCTCAAGATACGCACGACCCAGTGCGTCGCCCTCCGCTGATGACCTCGCAGCTTCTTGTATTTCCGCTCGGCCCAGCGGGCCAGGGATCGATCCAGTTGCTTCATCGGTGGATAGAGCGCCGACCGGTAAAAGCGGCCATAATACTGAAGCCAGCCTCGAATGACCGGGTTGAACATTCGTGACAGATCTTCGATGCCCTTGTCACTGCGCAGATGCAGATTCCAGCCTCGAATCTCCGTACGAATTTCCTTCACCGCTTGATCAGAAACCGCAGAACTGAAATTGATGAAGAACTTCCCCTTACGATTCTTCGATCTCCTCGGCCGAAACGTATAGCCAAGAAAATCAAACTTCTCGTTCGAGTATGTCCTTCGCCGATCATCATCCTTGCAATAGACGATCTTCGTCTTGTGCGGATGAAGCTCCAGCCCGCATTCCTTCAAACGCGCGGCTATGGCTGCCCGAACCTCTTGGGCTTCCCTTTCCGTTCTGTAATGCACGATGGCATCATCGGCGTACCGCTCAAACGGCATGTGCGGATTTTGCTTCGCTATCCATCGATCAAACGTTGTATCTGCGGTGCAGCCGGTTGCCAGCCAGTTCCAGGAGTTCCAGAGTGGTGTTCAGATAGGTCTCAGTGCCGATGATGTCTACATGTCCCATATACGCAGATAGCCACGGTAGGCGGGTGTGGAGGTCGACGCCCTGATCATACCACCGGCTCAGGCGCTGGACGGCAAAAGCGTGGCGCAGGTCATAGGGTCGCGGTCCGATTCTGCCCTTTTCTGGCTTCCATCCGCCCAGCTAAGGCAGCTAGCAACAATAACATGGACAGTTATGCCTTCACGCCCGGAAGGATGGAGTAGTTCCATTCGCCGTGGAATGCGTCTGGCTTGAGGCGAACGCGTTGCAGGGCTTCATCGGATACGGTTTGTCCCTTGGGGTAGGAAGAGGCGTCGATTTCGGCGCGGATCTTCAAGCCCTTTTCGGTGGTGGTATGACCGATCAGATCGACGATGACCGCAAGGCTTTCGAGCGGCCTGCCGCGCCAGTTCTGAGTGATGTGACAGAACATACGATGTTCGATTTTGTTCCACTTGCTGGTGCCGGGCGGCAGATGCCGGACCTGCAAGGTGAGTCCGGTTTCATCGGCAAAACGCTGGAGCGCCACCTTCCATAGACGAAGGCGGTAGCCGTTACTGCCGCCGCAATCGGCGGTGATCAGAAGGCGCTTGGCCTTCGGGTAGATCGGCTCTCCCATCTGTCTCCACCAGCGGCGGATGCTCTCCACGGCGAACTCCGCCGTGTCGTGATCGATCCCCACGCTGACCCAGCCTTGATTGGCCGCCAAATCGTAGACGCCGTAGGGCGCGGCTTTGCCCAGCACCGGATCTTTGAAATCATGCACCCGGACTTCGACCGGCGTCTTCTTTTTCTGCCACTCCTGGCCCGCATTCTTGAAATCGCCCACCAACTCCTTCTTTTTTGTATCCACGCTGATAACCGGCTGACGAGCTTTCATGGCTGCCTGCACCTGCGCGTTCAGGAATTGAAACTGCGCATCCCGGTCCGGATGCTGCGCGCCTTCACGGGTTTTTCTCGCGCTCTGGAGAGAATATCCCTCGCCGGTCAATAGGTCGCAAACCGTGCGTTGCGAGACGGGGTGGCCGCTGGTCTTGAGTTCCTGCGCAAGCTTGGTCGTGCTCTTGCTGGTCCAGCGCAAGGCAGACTCCGGGTCCCCTCGCGTCACTGGATCGACCAGCTTGTTCAGCGCTCCCAGCAAGCCCGGATCTTTGTCCGTCAACTTCTTTCGTCCAGCACCGCTGCGGCGAATCCGGTTCGGGTCGTGCGCTACTTCCGCGCTCGCCAATTCCGCTATCCCCGCATGTATTGTCGTCCGGCTCAGTTCTGTCGCTCGCGCTACCGCGCTCACGCCGCCATAGCCCAGCGATAGAGCTTCATTCGCCGCCCACAGCCGCAAGCTCGCCTCATTCAAATGAGGCCGGATGCGTTCAAACTTCTCCGCAAGCGATACGCCAAGGCGAGGCACTCCCCAGTCATATCACA
>JANXXI010000123.1 GCA_025350695.1 Acidobacteriota bacterium | reverse complement strand
CCGGACTCTTCGCGCAGTCCGACGCCGGCGCCACGTTGAACGGAACTGTAGCTGATCCCTCAGGAGCCTTCGTCGCCGGAGCCAAGGTCACCATCAAGAGTGCTGAAACCGGATTCACTCGCGCCATGCAAACTACCGCCGGCGGCCTCTACAGCTTCAATCGCATTCCCGTGAGCAAGTACGACATCACGGTGGAAATGGCCGGCTTCAAGAGCATTCAACAAAAAGACATCCCGGTCTCCGTCGGCTCGGTGATCACTTTAGATCTGCGCCTTGAAATCGGCCAGTCTAGCGAAACCATCTCCGTCACAGGCGAATCTCCGGTCATCGAAACCACCCGCACCAACACAGCCACCACCGTCAGCAGCAAACAAATTCTGGAACTGCCAGTGAATGGCAGGAACTTTATCGACTTCACAACTCTCACGCCCGGTGTGGTTAAAGACCCAACGCGCGGAGGCGACCTCTCCTTCGGCGGTCAACGCGGCCCGAACAACTCCGTGCTGATTGACGGAGCCGATTCCAATAACCTGTTTTATGGCCAAGCGACCGGTCGCACAGGCCTCCGCCCCTATGCCTTCAGCGAGGACGCAGTGCAGGAATTTCAGGTCAACGCAAATTCGTTCCCAGCCGAAGTGGGGCGCGCCTCAGGCGGCGTGGTGAACGCCATTACCCGCTCCGGCACTAATCAACTTCACGGGACGGCATTCGAGTTCTTCCGCGATAAAGGCCTCAACGCCAACACACTGATCAACAACAACCGCGGCCTTGTTAAGAGCCCCTATCATTTCAATCAATTCGGCGGCACGCTCGGTGGGCCAATCAAGAAGGATAAGCTGTTCTTCTTTCTAAGCTACGATGCCCAGCGCAATCTGCAGTCGCAAATCGTCATCCCAAACATTGCGCCCAACGCTGCGCAATCGGTCGTTTTCTCAAAATACTTGAAGCCATACAACATCGGCCTGAAGAACGACGTCGGCCTAGTGAAAGTCGATTGGAATGCGTCTGAAAAAGACCGCTTCACGTTGCGCTATAACCTCAGCCGCTACACCGGCATTAATCAGGAGTCCTTCGGCGCCGGCATTGCCGAAGAACATTCCGGCAACAACGAAGTGAATACCGACAACATCGCCGCCGTCTACACCCGTAGCGTCGGAACCAACCTGGTGTTTGAAGGCCGCTTCAACTTCGTACAGGATAAGCAGCCCGGATTCGCCAACACGACCGGCCCGGAAGTGGCCATCACCAACGGCGTAACCTTCGGCGCCAATAACTCCAGCCCGCGCTTTACCAACACCCGCGCCAAGCAGCCTATCGGTAACTTGACTTACGTTCGCGGCAAGCACACATACAAAATGGGCTTGGATTTCAACTTCGTCAACGCCGATAACTATTTCCCCGGCTTCTTCGCCGGCGGCTACACTTACGCCAGCTACGATGCCTTCATTAACAATACGCCGCTAAACTTCCGCCAAGCTTTTCCCGGCTCAGGCGCGGAGTTTCCGCAAAGCCATCCCAACGTCAAGGAATACGCACTATTCGTGCAGGATTCCTGGCGCGCCACCGAACGTTTGACGCTCAACTACGGCGTCCGCTACGATTACTTTCAATATGGTCAGCCCGACTTCAGGAATCCGAACGCCCAGCTCGCCGCGGCTAATCTTCGTACCGATCAAATCCCTACCGATAAGAAGAATTTTGCTCCTCGTGTGGGCTTTGCCTACCGCGCTACCCAGAGCGATCGCGTCGTAATTCGCGGCGGCTACGGTATTTACTATTCCCGCACTCCCGGACTGCTGCTAAGCACCGCAATCCTGAACAACGGCTTCGCCTCGCAGACCTACTTAGTAACTGCGAATCCGCCAACTTACCCCAACGTGTTGAAGGCGGCTCCAATCGGCACGGTGTTTCCTGACATTTATGTCACCGATCCCAACTTCAAAACCGGCCGCACGCAACAGTTCAGCCTGCAAACTGAAATCGCCGTCGGTAAGCAATCCAGCGTGACGATCGGCTACCTCGGAGTCAACGGCAGCCACCTGACCCGTACGCGCGACATCAACCTGTTCCCGTCGATCGCGACGGCAGGATTCATTTGCGCCAGCCCCACCAGCACTTTGCCCTGCAATACAGGGACGCCAACCACTTACTACCGCCATGTTGCCGCTGCTCCTGGTGGCAACACTCCTGCGCGGCCTAATGGCGCGTTTGGACGCATCTCTCTATTTGATAGTGGCGGCAACTCCATTTACCACGGCGGCTTCGTCCAATTCCAGCGCCGCTTCGCACAGCGCTTCCAATTGCAGACCAGCTACACGTGGTCCAAAGTTTTGGATACAACCCCGGACGGGACCTCGGTTGTACCCGGAAACGCCGGTGACGATTCGAAGGTGGCCCAAGACACTCTGTTGCCGAATCTCGACCGTGGTCCCGGTCAGGCCGACATCCGCAACAAGTTCGTCTTCTCTGGTATCTGGGATATCAGCTACGCCAACTCGCTTTCGAACAACGTGGCCAAACAGATCCTGAACCATTGGCAACTTAGCCTGATTTCGCAGGCTCTGTCCGGTCGCGCCTATCAGGAAATCGCTAGTGGCGATGCCGGTAACGACGGGAACCAGAGCAACGATCGCGCCCCCGGCGTCGGCCGTAATACATACCGCGGGCCGGAGTTCGCCACTGTGGACGTTCGCCTTACCAAGGAACTCACGTTGCACGAACGCGTCAAGCTTCGGTTGATCGGGGAAGCATTCAACCTCACCAACCGCGCGAACATCACCGGCATAAACACGACGCATTACGCTTTCAGTGGCGGATCCTACCGTCCACTCGCCACGTACGGCGCAGTAACCGCTGTTGGCGATCCCCGCATCGCCCAGCTAGCATTGAAGATCGTATTTTAGTAAGTAGGAAGACCGCTCCCAGCGAGCCTTGATCGTATGGGAGCGGTCTTCCCCTCTTGAAGAAAACTGAAGTCCTAGAACTACTCCACCAACCACTACCCAACCAGCCCATAGACCCCATCTCCTGTTCGTGGTTCAATGAAATCGCTAAAGGAATTGCGAGGTAAAGCATGGTGCAAACCAACGACGAAGCATTGGCATTGATGGAGTTTCTGGGCGTTCCCCTAAGCCGCATCACCATCGGTCCCTTGGAGGTCAAGAGTCCAATCACCGGCGAGCCCATCGGACAATTGACGCCGCATTCAAACGCTGAAGCACACCGCGCCATCGCGCGAGCCCGCCAAGCGCACCTTGCTTGGCGCCAAGTACCAGCCCCTCGCCGAGGCGAACTCATGCGGCTTTTCGCCGAAGAATTGCGAACCAACCAAGCCGATCTTGGCCGTCTGGTCACACTCGAAGCCGGCAAAATTCTCTCCGAAGGCAAAGGCGAAGTACAGGAGATGATCGATATCTGCATGTTCGCCTGCGGCATATCGCGCCAGTTGCACGGGCTTACAATCGCCTCCGAACGCCCACAACATCGAATGATGGAAACTTGGCATCCGCTGGGTGTAGTTGGCGTCATCTCGGCGTTCAACTTCCCGGTCGCCGTCTGGTGTTGGAATGCGGCTCTGGCATTGGTTTGCGGCAACTCCGTGGTGTGGAAACCATCGCCTAAGACGCCACTAACGGCCCTTGCCACACAAGCACTGTTCGAACGCGCCGCCGCCCGCGTTGGCGGTGTTCCCGAAGGCCTTTCCACTGTCCTCATCGGCGGATCTGAACTTGCCCGGATCCTGGCCGATCATCCCAAAGTGCCACTGGTTTCGGCCACCGGGTCTACCGCCATGGGCCACGCCATCGCTCCGCGCCTGACTGCCCGCTTCGCAAGAGCGCTGCTTGAACTTGGCGGCAACAACGCGGGAATCGTCTGTCCCTCGGCTGATCTGGAACTGGCGGTTCGCGCCATCGCATTCGGAGCCATGGGCACTGCCGGGCAACGCTGCACCACTTTGCGGCGTCTAATTGTACAGGAAAGTATTTACGGCAACTTAGTAACAAGGCTCAAGACTATTTACCAATCCGTTAAGGTGGGTGACCCGCGACAGGAGGGCTCCTTGATCGGTCCGCTGATCGACGGCGGTTCCTTTGCGGCCATGCATAATGCCCTGAAAGAAGCGCGGGACCTGGGTGGCGTCGTCACAGGAGGCGAGCGCGTGAATGTGGACCATTGCCCCGGCGGTTACTATGTGCGCCCAGCGCTTGTGGAAATGCCTGCCCAGACCGAGTTAGTAAGAACAGAAACTTTCGCCCCGATTTTGTATGTCATGAAATACAAGAATCTGGTAGACGCAATAGCGATGAACAACGATGTGCCGCAAGGACTCTCATCGTGTATCTTCACCCATGACTTACAGGAAGCTGAGCTCTTCCTATCCGCTGAAGGCTCCGATTGCGGGATTGCAAACGTCAACATTGGCCCATCTGGGGCGGAGATCGGCGGAGCATTTGGCGGCGAAAAGGAAACCGGCGGAGGCCGCGAGTCAGGCTCCGATGTTTGGAAGACCTATATGCGCCGCGCCACCAACACCATCAATTACGGCAACGTGCTGCCGCTGGCCCAAGGCGTTAGCTTCGATATCGAATAAGGAGATCACCGTGAAAGTCCCAAACATTAAAACCGAACTACCCGGACCGAATGCGCAGCGGATCATTGCCGACGACGCATTGCTGATGTCGCCTAGTTATACGCGATCCTACCCGCTGGTGGTGAAGCGCGGCAACGGCGCGAACATTGAGGACGTTGACGGCAACCTGTTCCTCGATTTTTCAGCCGGCATCGCGGTAACCTCCACCGGCCACTGCCACCCGGAAGTGATCTCCGCCGTGCAGCGCCAGGCAGCCCAGTTGATTCACATGTCGGGCACTGATTTTTATTATCCGCAGATGACGGAGGTGGCCAAGCGCTTATCGGCAATAGCACCGATGCCCGGCCCGCATAAGTTTTACTATGGTAACTCCGGCGCCGAAGCCGTGGAGTGCGCCATCAAGCTGGCGCGCTATCATACCAAGCGCCAGAACATCATCGCCTTCTACGGAGCCTTCCACGGTCGCACGATGGGAGCATTGTCGCTGACCGCGTCGAAGCCGCAACAAAAGCGCCGCTTTGCTCCAATGATGCCTGGCGTAACGCATGTGCCGTACCCGAACGTTTATCGCCATTGCTCAACCGACCAGGCTGAGCAAGAGGCCTACGCCCTAAGCTGCGCCCGCTTCATAGAAGAGAAATTATTTCGCACGACGTTGCCTCCTGAAGAGGTTGCGGCGATTGTGCTGGAGCCGATCCAAGGCGAGGGCGGCTACATTGTGGCTCCGACAATCTTCCTGCAAGAGATCCGCCGCATCTGCACGCGCCATGGCATTTTGATGGTGGTGGACGAAGTGCAATCGGGAGCTGGCAGAACAGGCAAGTGGTTTGCGGTACAGCACGCGGGTGTTGAGCCGGACATCGTAACGATGGCAAAAGGCATCGCTTCGGGCATGCCACTGGGCGTGTGCATGAGCCGCGCCGAAATTATGGATTGGATCCCCGGCTCGCATGCCTCGACGTTTGGCGGCAACCCGGTGTGCCTGGCGGCGGCGATGGCGACCATCAAGATTTTGGAGCGCGAAGCGATCGCCAATGCTGCAACCGTGGGCGAGTACATGTTGCAGCGCATGGCGTCGTGGCCGCACAAACATGAAATGGTGGGCGATGTGCGTGGGCGTGGTCTAATGATTGGCGTTGAGATTGTAAGTGATCAGGAACGTAAGACGCCTGCGGCGGCTGAGCGTGATCAGCTGATTCAACTCGCGTTCGAGCGGGGCCTGCTGTTACTGGGCGCTGGGGAAAGTACTATTCGGCTTACGCCGCCTTTGATTATTACGGCGAAGCAGGCTGACGTCGCTATGGATATTTTGGAGGATTGCATCGCGTCGCTTGCGATGCAGCATGCCATGGCGGCTTGAAGTTCGCACTCGCTCAATTCGGAGCTTTCATTTTTATGAAATGAAGTAAGTTGGTTTGCTTCTGTTCGTCGGCTACCTTCATTTTCACGCATCCGAAATGATCAGTTATGAAACTACCTGGACCTTCATGAACAGAATTCGCAAAAATAGTTACGGCGAGTCTCGTCTCTGGGTACCCTAGCCCGTATTTCTCACCAGCCCGTTAAGCTGGGACGAAAGCGCGAAGAAAAAGCAAGCTGGCGATCCGAAATGGCTGAAATTCCAAAAAGTGAAAAATGGTGGTCGAGTTTGGCCATGTCACCCGTCCACGGAATTGGC
>JANXXI010000121.1 GCA_025350695.1 Acidobacteriota bacterium | reverse complement strand
GGGGGAGTGCAGGTGGGGCGCGCCGAGCCGCTGTTCAGGACAACGGACCAATTCGGCCACTTCCAGAGTGCAAAGGACGGGAAACGGTTTTTGGTAGCTGAGCCGGAAGGCAGCCAGCAGGAGTTCCCGATGGTGGTGG
Organism: Acidobacteriota bacterium; assembly: GCA_025350695.1. Classification (GTDB taxonomy): domain Bacteria; phylum Acidobacteriota; class Terriglobia; order Bryobacterales; family Bryobacteraceae; genus JANXSF01. Next base: position 39,898 of record JANXXI010000121.1, on the reverse strand, counting down.
TCCAAAACTGGGCCGCGCGGCTGGGCAAGTAGCGCATCTGCGTTAGCAGTTCGATAGAATACAATCTGTGGAATTTGTTTGGGATCCGCGCAAAGCGACCGGGAATATGCGCAAGCATGGAGTTACCTTTGCAGAGGCCTCAACGGTACTCGGTGATCTGCTGGGAGCAACTGTTCCAGATCCTGATCGTTCTGTCGAGGAGTGCCGGTCAATTACTGTTGGATTGTCAAACCAACAGCGGCTATTGATCGTTGCTCACACCGAACGCGATGGAAAAATTCGATTGATTAGTGCGCGACAACTGACGCGTAAAGAAAACAAAGCATATGAAATCACGCAGCAAAAGCACAACTGACGAGCTACGGCCAGAGTACGACTTGACTGAATTGCTGAAAGGTGGGGTTCGAGGAAAATACGCCAGGCAATACCAGGCTGGAACGAATTTGGTTTTGATTGAACCAGAGATTCACAGTGAGTTTCGGACTGACAAAGACGTGAACGATGCGCTGCGTCTTGTCATCGAGCTTCGGAAAATCGGCGGCAGTCGGCACCCTGCTGAGCACTAATTGCGCCTTGCGCGATAAACTTCTTCCTACAGCATGCCTCATTCTACCGGTGACAAACTCGGCCGGTATGAAATCGTTTCGCCGAATCTGCCGCACGCTCATCCCTCGTGCGTACATCGAGATGATCTTAGCGTCAAAACCCTCAAATCGCGTTTGCCCCTTGGCTATGATCTTCGGCTCGAAGCTCCCATTGCGATCTCGCGGCGTTTCTAACTGCAGTTCCCCGAATTCCCCTTGTAGCGTCTTGCTGCTTGATCCATTGCGCGAGTTCCCTGTGTTATTCCCCTTTGGGTCATGCTTCTCATAACCCAAGTGCATGTTCATCTCCACTTGCATCGCCCGTTCCAGCAATGCCTTGGTAAACTGCTTGAGCAGACCATCCTTGCCAATTATCTCTTCTGGCGACTTGTAGTCCACCAGCATCTTATCTATAAGTTTCAAATCTATAGCCATCGGTATCTCTAAGTGTGATCCTTTCGATGGCCGTTTACACACTCTAACTTATACCCTCGGAGGGTGAAAATTAGAGGGCCGGTCCCCCCAACAATCTGTCGACACAATCTCCACCTAATTTTTCATTCGCGTTAACTCGCGTTCACTTGGCCCATAATGAATCCCCCATAGTCCGGACCCTCCCTCTACCTCCAACGAAAATCCCCTCGAAAATCTCTCGTCACAACCCATTTCAAGAATCCGCATCCCCCTAACCCAATACTCCGCAGCAACTTACAGCCATCCCCTACCCGCGCAACCCCCAACTCCTCCCAACGCCATGCCACCCTATTCACAGGTAAACACATGGCCGACAAACCACAAAACGTAAGTCGCAAGCTCAGCGAACTGGCCCACAAGCTCAGTTATTTCTTCACGCCCGATCGCCAGCCCTTCGCTCAGCTCCCCGGCAACCGCAACGTACCGCTCCACTCTGAAGATTTCTATACCTGGTTCGCCACCGCAGCCGACGAAGCCGGCCTCCCCATCTCCCCCGCCATGCTCCCCGCCGCCGTCCGCAATCTCGACCTTGAATCTCACGGCACAGCCACCCCCACCCGTCAACTCCACCTGCGCGCCGCACCGCTCGAAAATTGCCAATACCGCATCGACCTCCAATCCTGGGACTGCTCCGCCATCGAAGTAACCAGCGCAGGTTGGAGACTCGCCGAGCCCAACGAAAACTTCTTCCTCTGGCCCGCTTCCAATTTGCCCTACCCCACCCCGGAACCCGCAAAGCTGACCCTCGTCACAACCCTCGAACGAAGTTTCCACCTAAAGCCCGACCCCGCAAAAAAGCTAGCCACCTGGCTAACAGCGGCTATGCTGCCCGATCAGCCCTGTCCCGTTCTCGTCCTCACCGGCCAAGCCCGCAACGCAGCCGCACGCGCACTCCGCATGCTGCTCGACCCAGTAACGCACCCGCTTCTTGTCCTCCCGCGCCTCGAAAGTCAATTCCACAAGCTCGCGCTCTCCAACCGCATCTTGGCATTCTCCATTGGAACCAAACTCTCCGAAGGCCGCCGCGAAGCGCTCGCAAACTTGTCCGCGGGTGTCGATGCCCGTCTAACCCAATGCAGTAAGCGCAGGGACGCATTGCAAACAAACCTCCGCCGCCCCGTGCTCATCGCCGCGGAAACGCCCATCGAAATCACGGGCGATCAAGTCCAAATTGAAATCAATCAGGCGGAAGCTTTCGACCCCGCTCAAACCTTCACCGCATTGCTCGACGAGTTGGTAAAATTCCTAGCCATGTTTCAGGAACCCGAAGCCCGCCAGTCCGTAACGTCAATCATCCTCCCACCCGAACTCATGGCTCCAAAGGCCCAATGTGGGGCAGACCCCCCGGTCTGCGGCTCGCCCCCTGGCCAGCCTTTCCAGGCATCGGAAAATGCCCAAATCCCAGGGAAAACTCCCGTCACCGCACATCAAGCCCAGCGCCCCAGCATGACAATCCCGTTACTCAGCAATTTTGTAGTTGCGAAGGCGGCGATTTCGCATCAAACTGAAGATTCAACTATTGCCACTCCAAGAGGTGAACCAGGAATTGTCGACCGCTAAAGTGAACGAACCACCCAAGCTTGACCCAACAGAAAAATGGACCGTAACCGACGCTTCGGAGATGTATGACGTTAACGCTTGGGGCAAGGGCTACTTTAGCGTAGGCGCTAATGGCCACCTCTGGGTTCATCCGGCTAAGGATCCCGCCCGCTCTATCGACTTGAAACAACTGGTCGACACATTAGTCCTGCGCGGCATCAATCTGCCCATCCTCATCCGCTTCGGAGAAATTCTGAAGCACCGCATGGGTGAACTACACCAGGCCTTTCGCTCAGCCATTTTGGATAACGGGTACAAGGGCGAATACTGCTGCGTATTCCCCATTAAGGTAAACCAACAGCGGCAGGTTGTCGAAGAAGTTTTCCAATACGGAAGGCCCTATAACTTCGGGCTCGAAGCCGGTTCAAAGCCCGAACTGCTTGCTGTTCTTGGCTTGGCCGATAACCAGACTCCCATAGTCTGTAACGGATTCAAAGACGAAGAATATATCGAACTGGCGATGATGGGCTGCAAGATTGGCCGCCGCATCACTCCTGTCGTCGAAAAATATACCGAACTGGAACTGATCATCAAGTACGCCAAAAAGCTCGGCGTGCGTCCTTCCATCGGCGTCCGCGTGAAACTGGCCGCGCGTGGCGCTGGCCGCTGGAAGTCGTCCGGTGGCTATCGCTCCAAGTTCGGATTGACAGTCAGCGAAGCCTTGAAGGCGCTCGAACGATTGAAGGCCGAAGGCATGGAAGATTGCCTCGAATTGCTGCACTTCCACTTAGGCAGCCAGATCACCAATATTCGCCAGATTAAGCAGGCGGTAATTGAAGCCGCGCGAATTTATGTGGAAATGAAACGGGCTGGCGCGGGGCTGAAGTCCCTTGACGTCGGCGGCGGATTAGGCATCGATTACGATGGCTCGCAAACCGATTTTGAATCGAGCGTCAACTACACGCTCGACGAATACGCGAACGATGTTGTCCATCACATACAAAATGTCTGCGACGATGCCGAAGTTCCGCATCCCACCATCATCAGCGAAAGCGGGCGTGCTGTTACGGCGTATCACAGCTGCCTGATGTTCAACGTTCTGGGCGTTACCGGATTCGGCGATCATGAAGTTCCCATGGAGATTCGAGAGGATTTCGAGCAGCCGCTGATTGACCTGGTGTTGACCTATAAATCGCTGACCGCGAAAAATCTTCTCGAGAGCCACCACGACGCGCAGCAGTCCCTTGATTCGGCGCTGAACATGTTCAGCCTCGGCTTCCTTTCCTTGGAACAGCGCAGCATGGCCGAAAACTTGTACTGGAACATTTCGCGCCGCATTCTTCAGGTAGCCAAAGGGCTCGATTATTTTCCCGAGGAGTTGGAAGGCCTCGAGAGCTTGCTTAGCGATACCTACTTCTGCAACTTCTCGTTGTTCCAAAGTATGCCCGATAGCTGGGCCATCAAGCAGTTGTTTCCCGTTATGCCGATTCACCAGCTTGACGAAAAGCCCACCAGGCACGCGGTACTCGGTGATATCTCCTGCGATTCCGATGGCAAAATCGACCGGTTCATTGATCGTCGCGACGTGAAGCACACTTTGCCGCTCCACCAATTTACCGGACAGAATTATTATCTGGGCGCCTTCCTTATTGGCGCTTATCAGGAAATCCTTGGGGATTTGCATAACCTGCTGGGCGACACGAATGCCGTCCACGTGCACCTGACTGAAACCGGAGAGATTCAACTGGATCACGTAATTCAAGGAGACACCGTGCGCGAAGTGCTCGAGTATGTCCAGTTCAACTGGAAGCACTTAGTGGAAGCCTACCGCAAGGATCTCGAAATAGCGGTGCGCGAAGGACGGCTAGGGTACGAAGAAGCGGGACAGCATTTACGTTTCTACGAAGAAGGAATGCACGGCTACACGTATCTGGAAAGCGTGGAGTCATAAAGGTAAATCCAAGGTAGAGCGGACGCCCTCGTCCGCCGCTGACCCCATGGTCAGCCTGCCCAGGGTTTGGCGGAGTTATGTCGAAAATACTAATCTTCTCCGACATTCACAGCGACTTAAAATCCCTGGCCCGCCTAATCGATACCGAGGCCGATTACTACATAGCCGCCGGCGATCTGGTGAATTGGTCGAAGGGCCTCGACGCCGCTGGCGAAGTGATGCGCAAACGCGCCGGCAATCTCTACGTAATCCCCGGTAACCACGAATCCGAGGAAAACATCGCGCAATTCTGCGATCAGTTCGGGTTTGAAGCAATCCATGGCCGTTCGGTTGAAATCGATGGCTATCATGTCGCGGCGTTAGGTTACTCGAACCCCACGCCGTTCAACACGCCCGGTGAATATTCAGAAACTCAAATCGTCGAGCGCTTGGCTCCCTTCGCCACGCTTAAGCCGCTAATTCTGATCTGCCATTGCCCACCAAAGGACACCCCGCTTGATGGAGCCAAGCCAGGCGCTCATTTCGGCAGCACGGCTGTTGCGGAATTTATTGCCGCAAGTCAGCCCGTCCGTTTCTACTGTGGCCACATTCACGAATGCGAAGGCGTCGTTGCCCAGCTAGGGAAGACCGTCGGACAGAACGTCGGTAGGCGCGGCGCTCTTCTCGATTTGCAGCAACTCGGACTTTCCCTCTGAGAGTTTGTTGGAAAACGGGGACTGACGAAACTGACATCTTTTTTCGCCATCGCAGGCGATTGATTTTTCTAAAGGGTAACTTGCGAAAAAAGGCTGTCTGTTCCGTCAGTCCCCGTTTTTCAACAAACTGCTAAGTAATCCTGCTCTGCAGGTCTAGGGTCAAACCACCGTGAGGATATTGTTAACGCCCGCCGATGGCTGCCTAATAGAGGATTACTCGTGTCATTTTTCAAAATCGTCACCAAGACCTTCGCTCGGTTTTCGGCAGGTGGAGGTGGATCAGATCCGGTTCTCTCCGCCTATCGCGAAGGCGATTACCAGCTTGCTTTGAAAAAGTGCGAATCACTTGGGAAGAACTCGCAACGCCACTTCCATTTCAAGGGTATGCTGCTTTACAAGGTAGGGAGGCTGGAAGACTCGGAACGTCTGCTGCGGCAGGGTCTGGTCGGGTGCACGGACAAGAAGGAACTTAGCTTGATCCATGAGGCGCTCGGTACAACGCTCGTGGACTTGGGCCGTTTGGACGAAGCAATTGTTTCGTTCGAGCAATCATTGCGCCAGGGACCGGAACGGTCGGCTAGGCATCGGGCCGTCGCTGCCGCTTGGCTTGCGGCAGGGGGCGAGCCGGCCAAAGCGTTGAGCAACGCGCAGGTAGCGGCCCGGATCGCCTACTCAGATTCCGTCGCGGATCCGGACCCCGAAAAAATGGACCTGTGCGAGGCTGTGTCCACCCTTGCTTGGGCTGTCGCCGTTAATGCCAAAGATGAGTGGGAGATTGGAAAACTAGACCGTGAAACGTCGGCTCTGTGCAATGAGAAGGATAAGCCCGCGAGCGCGTTGATGCATTATTGCATGGGACGCGCCTATTCTGAGTTAGGCAGGACCAAGCCCAGTAGCGAGCATTTTGCGAAAGCAGCCGCCGCGGAACCGCAAGGGAATTTTGGACGGCTGGCGAAGACCGCTTTGGAAGAGATCGGTTCGTAGATTTCCAAATCTCGCACTCGCATAGTGTGCGGACAGGCGTTCGTGGCCATGCCCGCACGCTATGGAACTTCCCACCAAGGGAAATCTTAGTCGGCGGCCGGCGGCTTGGGTGGAGCCGGAGCAGCCATGGGAGCGTCCTTTTGGGGATGCTCTTCGCCACGATGACAGGTGAAACAAGTGACGTGGATTTTGCCGTCGGGGAACTTTGAATTAATTTCAGTGGTCATGACGATCATCTTGCGGGCGATTTCCTTGTGTGGATTTTCGTCGCTGGCAAAATCGCCTTGGATGTGGCATCCGGTGCATTTCACACCGAGTGAGGCGCCGTAGGCACCCATTGTTTGCCGGATGTTTGTGTCGGCGGGAAGGACTTTCAGGTTCTTGGGCGGACCGGGAGGGCCGCCTTTTTTCTTGCCTTCGCCCGGCTGCTGTGCGCAGAGCGGGAGAAAAATTGCTAATCCAAGGATGAAAAGACGCATAGAGCTCGATTATACAGAAAGCCTATACGCCCCCGTCTACACAATTGTTAATTACTTTACGTTACTTTACGTCAACGATTTTAGCGATAATCAGCTTGCCATCCTTGAGCTCGCCGGTAATCTTCACCTTGGCGTCCAAGTGCGTCTTCGCTAAATCGCCATTGGTGAAGTGATAAACTTTGCCATCGCCATCGGTCACCAGCACTGGGGCTGAGCCGTCCTTGATGCAGCTTTTCGCGCAGGCGCGAGAGCCAGCCGAACCGTTGCCGTTTCCGGCGCCACAAGAGGCGTCGCTAATCCAGCCGGTCAGCTCCATGCCAAAGCTAACCGCGCCCAAACACAAAAAGGTAGTAAAGAGCTTCATATTCTGATCCTAGCATGACCTGATTCCAGTAGGATGGTGGGGATGCGAATCTTGTTCTTACTCCTCATCGCTGAATTTGCCTTGATTGCTCAGACGGCGGACTTGAAGGGTATCTTCGATATCCACGCGCACTCCGATCCTGACTCGGTGCCGCGCTCAATTGACGCGCTGACGCTAACGCGGCTCATGGCGCTGAAAGGCTTTGGCGGTGTGGTGCTGAAGAACCACTACGAATCGACCGCGGGGTTGGCTTACTTGGCTTCGCAACAGGCGCCGGGTTTAATGATCTTTGGCGGAGTGGCTCTGAACCGGCCGGTGGGTGGCATCAATGTGGCGGCCGTGGAACGTATGGCGCTGGTGAAGGGCGGGCACGGAAAAGTCGTGTGGATGCCAACGTTCGATTCCGAGAACGAAGTGAAGTTTCGCAAGGAAGCGCGGCCCTTTGTTTCTGTTTCAAAGAACGGGACGTTGCTCCCGGAGGTGCTGGCGGTAATCGACGTCATTGCCAAGAACGATTTTGTGTTGGCCACGGGGCACTCAACTCCGGCGGAAACCAAAATGATACTGACAGCGGCGAAGGCGCGCGGTGTGAAGCGGATGGTGGTGACTCATCCGGTGATCGCGCCTGTGTTGATGACCGTGGAGGACATGAAGTGGTGCGCATCGCAAGGGGCGTACCTTGAGTTTGTTTCGAACGCCATCATCGGCGCGGCGATAAACATGACGCCGAAGCAGTTTGTGGACGCGATTCGAGCGGTGGGCGTGGAGAGAGTGATCTTGTCGAGCGACTTGGGGCAGGCGGCGAATCCGATTCATACCGAGGGTTGGGCGATGTTGTTCCGGATATTGGAAAAGGAAGGCGTGACAGCCAGCGAGATTGACCGTATGGCGAAAGTGAACCCTGGGACTTTGTTGAGATAACTTCAGTGAATTTGACCCGCCCTTACTGGATGTTGCTTGCCGCGGCTGTGCTTTTTTCAACGGGCGGCGCGGCCATCAAGGCATGCACCCTCACCTCCTGGCAAGTAGCAGGATTCCGGTCGGGGCTGGCCGCTCTAGCCTTGCTCGTCTTTTTGCCGGAAGCAAGAAAAGGCTGGGATTGGAGGATTGCTCCGGTGGCGATGGCTTCGGCAGCGACGCTACTCCTTTTCGTTGTCGCCACGAAGAACACGACCTCAGCTAACGCCATTTTCCTGCAGGCCACCGGTCCGCTTTACGTACTCGCCGCAGGGACACTCGTGCTGGGCGAACGGATGCACATACGCGAAGCACTGACCGGGCTGCTAATCGCCATTGGCATGACGCTGTTCTATTTCGATTCCACAACGGCCACCGCAAGCGCGCCCAACCCAGGGTTCGGAAATGCGTTGGCGGCTTTAAGTGGCGCCACTTGGGCGGCAACGGTAGTAGGTTTGCGATGGCTATCGAAGAACTCCGCCGGTGGCGTTACTCCCATTGTGTTGGCGAACGGGATCACTTTTCTGGCGGCGCTGCCCATGGCGTTGCCGATCGATAAGTTGCTCTGGAGTGATGCGCTTATCCTGCTCTATCTGGGGGTTGTCCAAATTGGATTGTCGTACGTGCTGATGATCCGGGCGATGAAAGAAGTTGAGGCTCTTGGGGCGTCGCTAATTTTGCTTGCCGAGCCGGCGTTAAATCCCGTCTGGTCTTGGCTAGTCCTCGGAGAGGTACTGAGTAGGCAAGCGTTAGCCGGAGGATGTGTCATTCTACTTGCCACGTTGGGGCACGCGAATCAGTTTAGTAAAAAAAGTTAAAGGTAGATCCCCGGGTCCCGATGAGGTACTTGAACAACAACAAGTCCGGGAGAAGCAAAATGGCCTTAGATGTCTTACTTGTGGATGATTCAGCCGCAATTCGCAAGATTTTACAAAGAGTTTTGAACCAAGCTGAGGTTCCGCTTGGGGTGATCTACGAAGCAGGAGACGGGCTTGAAGCGCTTGAGTCCTTGAAGAAGAATTCAGTAGATTTGATTTTATCCGACATAAATATGCCGAATATGGACGGGATCCAGATGTTGAGCGCAATCAAGGCTAATGACGCCTGGAAGTCGATTCCGGTGATCATGATCACAACCGAAGGCAGTCAGGCGAAGGTGATGGAGGCAGTGAGTCTTGGTGCCGCGGGCTATGTCCGTAAGCCCTTCACGGCCGACCAAATCAAAGAGAAACTTACCGGAATCATCTAGTCGAACTACAACTGGAGATTTCAAAAACGGGGGCGCGTAGTTATGGGCCAGCATGGAGAATGCCGAGGTCTTACGGATGCGAACGAAACAGGAACAAATGAAGGAAGCCAGTCAAACGGGAGCCTCCCGAATTCTTGGATGTTCGACGACGGCGATAGGCCGTGGATTGGCAAGGAGAAAGTCACGATGAGTGCTGAAGAGATGCAAGAGTTGTTGATTCGAGCTATCAAGCAGAGCACGACTGAAGTGTTTGGCACGATGCTTGGAATAGAAGTGGAAGCAGGAGAGGTATCTGCAACTAAAGGCTCGCCGGCGCCGACGGAAGGCGTGGTTAGCTTGATCGGGCTGGCTGGACCTTGGATGGGCACAGGCAGTCTAAGTTGCAATCCTCAATTGGCTTGTAAGATTTCCGGGGCGCTAATGATGAGTGAATACACGGCCGTGGATGAGGAAGTTTTGGACGCTATTGCCGAGGTCACGAACATGGTTATCGGAAATGTTAAGACCCTCATCGAGGAACAAGTTGGCGCGATGGGGTTGAGCATTCCCACCGTCATTTTTGGCCGTAATTTTTCCACGAAGAGCGCCGGCGGCAGTTGGACCGTGGTGCCATTCAAATGTTTGTCAGAAAATTTGATGGTTCAGGTTTGCTTGGTTAAGAACTCAGAAAGCGGCGTGCTTTCGAGAGTAGGGTTCACGAATCCTCAATTCGCCGGCGCCACTTAGGCGATGCAGACTGATGGCGGAGGCGATTTTCATGCACGAGACGGCTGAACCTATTTTGGTCGATCTGACCGGGAAAGCCAGATATGCGGAGCCTGGTGAAAAACATGTCCTATTCCGGCTTGGGAACGAAACATTCGGGCTAGCCGCGCAAATCGTGCGCGGGGTGATGGGGATCGGATCACTAATTCCCGCGGCGAATTCCAGTTTCTTTCTGATTGGTTTTGTTTTCTGCCAGACGAAGGCATTGCCCGTGTTTGACATACGCACGGCACTTGGTCTGCCCGCTGCGGGGTTGGGAGGTAAGGAGGAAGTCCTTGTACTGAGTCTTCCGTCCGATGCGCGTCTCCGGATCGGAATCTTGGTGGAATCACTGGAAAACGCTTGTGCGATTCATTCGGCGGCCATCAAGGGTGTTGTTCAAAATAGAATTCCGTCACAGTTTCTTCGCGGCTCGGCGCGCTTGGATGAAAGGGAAGTCTTGGTGCTTGATTTGGATTTCCTTATCAGTCCTACGGCTCTTCGTCGATTGTCTAATTTGACGTGAGGTGCAGAGGGGCTTTCTGCGTAGCCTGACACGTTGCTTAGTTGCTTAAGTGCGTAGAATAGCGGCGGCGGCTTTGTTGACGCATGAGCTTTTCTGCTTCAATTGCACGCACGGGTTCGCCGAACAGGTGTCCCTGGACGAAATCGCATCCCGCCTTGGCCAGCAAATCAAGTTGTTCTTGCTTCTCCACGCCTTCTGCGATCACCTTAAGCCGCAGCGAATGGGCAAGCGTGGTAATCGTATCGATGACAGAGAAGCTAGGGCTGCTCTCTGAGGTCATCTCCCTCACGAATGATTGATCGATCTTCAACTGATCCGCGGGCAGTTGGCGCAAATAATTGAGTGAGGAATAGCCGGCTCCGAAATCGTCGATGGCGATTCCGACACCGATAGCCCGCAGCATAGCCATTTTCGCAGCCGCTTCTTTCATGTTGCTCATCACCAGACTTTCGGTTATTTCCAATGTCAGATGGCGTGGATCGAGCGCACTTACAGCAAGTGCCGCCGCCACAATATCCACAAAATCGGGGCGGACGAATTGTACCGGCGAAACGTTAACATTCATCTGTAAGGGCGCGTACCCGGCGCGCTTCCACGCCGCTGCTTGCAAACAAGCTTGTTCCAACACCCAAGATCCGATAGATACAATCAGTCCTGATTCTTCGGCAATCGGGATGAAATCGACCGGTGCGATTCTTCCCAACTTTGGATGATCCCATGACAGCAACACTTCAAACCCATTTAATTCACCGCTAATAGTAAGCAGCGGATGGTAATTCAATGACAATTCCCGATTGTCTATGGCTTGGCGCAGTTGAACTTCCAATTCCAATCGCTGGACTGGTGTTGCCCCTTTCGAGGGCGCGTACATTTCCAATTCGTTCTTGCCCACATTCTTGGCGCGGTACATAGCGTGATCCGCATTGCGAATCAGCGAATCGGCGTCCTGTCCGTCCCTCGGATATACACTAACGCCCATGCTGGCGGTCAGGTGCAGATCATAGCCATCTACTTTGAAGGGTTTGACAAACGCTTCCAGAAATCCCCGTCCACGATCTTCCGGCTTTTCAAACGCCGCCAAGTTCCGCATCACCACCACGAACTCATCCCCGCCGAATCGCGCCAACAAGTCGTTGGGCATTAAAGCTTCGGTCAACCTTGCTCCGATCTGTTTCAGTAGTAAATCCCCCACCACATGTCCGAGAGAATCGTTGATGTGTTTGAACCGGTCGAGATCCAGGAAACCAAGCGCCATGGACTCATCGAGGGCAAGCGATTCTTCGATCAACCTCGGCAACAGAGACTCAAGATGATTTCGGTTCGGCAGCCCGGTCAGTGCGTCGTACTTTGCCTGATAGGCCAAAGTTTCGGTCATTTGCCTATGTTCAAGAGCAATGGCCGCCAAGTTGACCGCATACTTCAGGGAATCCTGATCTGTTTCCTGCCTTGAACTGGTGGGCAGAAAAATAGACACCAATCCGAGCGGTATCCCTTGCGCCGAAAGTATTGGAACGGAGCAGGACAATCGCAGCTGGGAATCCGATTGAGAGAAGTTTGGGAATCCCCAATTTTGATACGCAGCCGGAAGAGTTGGCGCAGCTTCGCAAGAAAGCAACTCACCATTGAGCCGAAAAACCGCGACATAGGCGCCGGGGATCTGCCGTTCCACCATCAGCGCAAGCTTGTTCATAATCTCCGCGATGGGAGCATTGCGGCCGATTAATTCAAGAATGCGGCTACCGTCATGTTCAAGCACGATGGCCATGCGTGGCGCGGTGATGTCGCGCACTATGCTGATCCAGTGCCTCAACTGAGCAGATGGATCGGGGAATGGCTGGCAACGGACATCCAGCCAACGAGTCTTTCCATTCGGCGAGCGTATCTCAAGAATGGCCTGTGCCGATTCTCCTTCGTTGAGCTTGCGTCCGATTCTCTCGGCCAGCGCGCGATTCCTTCGCGAGAGCATATCGGTGAGGAAAGAAACGGGCTTGCCGACAAGCGGGCTGCTTGGATCATCCAGCAAGTTCTGCATCGCGGGGTTGGCGTACTCGATATTCGCGGCGGCAAGGCTTACGCCTCCGGCGTTGGCCACCAGTACGGCGTCGTGGGCTTCCGAAATCGCCAATCCCAGCAGACTCAGACGCTCGGCGGTTCCTCGAGACCAATTGGTATACTTCGAGCACAGGACGATGCCTCGTACGAGGGAATCGTCAAGCAGATTGCTGGGGCAAGCTTCAAAAAGAATTTGAGCACCGCCGTTGGATACCAGACGGAGTTCAACAGGCAGGTGTTCTCCTGCTTTGGCTAACCATTGTTCGAAGCTTGCCGCGAACATGACTTGATCCGTAGGATGGACATGGCGTTGGAATGAGACGCCCTCCCAATTTTCATGCAGGACGCCCAACGCTTGGATCATCAACGGGTTCAAATACTCTAGCCGGCCTTCGCCATCCAGCACACAAACAAACCCAGCCGCTTCCTCGACAAGGCTGCGAAGCCTGCGGTAAATTTCAAGAGGCCGGGCTCCGATGTTATGTGTTGTTGACTGGTCCATGTTGGAACAACTTTAGAATCGCACTGTATTCGACTGATACAAAGAGAATATATCGCGGTTTAGGCCGGAAAAAAGCTAGTACTCGGCAGCAAAGGTTCTGAACACCATCCAAATAGATTGATCCGTTCGGATGAGGAGTAATCGAATGGGTTACCACTTAATTCCGCGCCAGGCGGGCCAGTGTTAGAAAAAGTAACACTCCAATCGCGGCCACTACAGCGTGCGGCATGGTGAGAGCTTTAGCGTTTTCTACAGAAAGTTCAGGACGGCCCAGACTAGGCGGGCGGAACAACAGCAACTCTTTGACGATGTAGACTACGTTGCTCAGAGCGCGCTCCAACCCTCCGCGAACCAGTAAGTACCCAACTGCGAATATTCCGCCCAGAATGGAGGTGAGCAGGAACAGAAATAAAAAGTTAGGATAACCTGTAATTGCGCCCATGGCGGCCATAAGCTTCAAGTCGCCGCCGCCGCGGCCTTGCAATAAATACAGTGGCAGGTACAGTGCAAATCCGCATAGAAATCCCAGCAGCGCGGTTCGCAGCCCCAACCAACCTGAAGCGTAAACATTTCCTAAAATGCCTGCCGCGAATCCGGCCACGACTGCCCAATTGGGAATTCGTCTGGTGCGGATATCCGTCACGCTTGTTACCAATGCAAGAACGATTAAGGAGTATTCGAGGTACAGCGGCAACCTTGTCATTGATTTTTATCGGAGGACAAGGTACTACAACCCTTGAGGACGGCGCCGGTGCCAATCCGTGCGTTTCTGAAACTCCATGCCCACTGCCAAGATGGTATTTTCCGTAAACGGCCGACTCACCAATTGAATCGCCACCGGTAGGCCACTTGCGAAGCCACAGGGAAGCGAAAGCGCCGGTAGTCCCGCCAGATTGCCGGCTGCTCCTAGATCGCGCAAACCTCGTTTGGTAGGTGTGCCGGGATAGGCGGCGGCGGTCTGTCTATCTAACGGTTCGTCGATGGGAGTGGCTACCCCAAAGCGGCTCGCGGTGACCAACATGTCGATGTCGTCGAACAACTTTCCCAGCTCCAACTGAATGAGCGAACGGATCCGCATGGCTTTCAAATAATCTTTCGCTGGAATCTCAAGCGCGGCCTTCAGCCCAAAAATCTGACGCTGGTCCGCTAACTGATCGATCTGACCGTTTATTATTAGCGGCTCAAAGACGGAGGCTCCTTCGGCGCCAATAATTGTGCCGGCTACCGTGCCATAAGGGAAAGTGGGCAATTCCGTTTCCACCATCTTCACACCGAGCGAGCGTAGGGCATCGAGGCCGCCTTGAATTGCTTTTCGGACACCTTCATCCGTTACCGCATCAAGATCGGAAGGAGCAAAGCCAATGCGCATTTCAGAAAGCGGTTTTTGAAATTGAGGCGCAAGGTAAAAGGACTTGCCGGCAGATCCTGGGTCTTCGGCATCGCCACCGGAGATCACTTGTAGAATGTGGCCGCAGTCTTCGGCGGTGCGCGCCATTGGACCTATCTTATCCATGGTCCAAGAAAGCGCCATGGCTCCATTGCGGCTTACATAGCCATAGGTGGGACGTAATCCAGTAACCCCACAGTAGGCAGCCGGAGTGAGGATCGAGCCCCAGGTTTCCGATCCGATGGCGAAGCCAACCAAGCCTGCGGCGACGGCGCTTCCGGGGCCACTTGAAGAACCGCCCGACCAGCGTGTTTTGTCCCACGGGTTTAGCCCTGGACCTTGCAACGATGCGGCAGGGAAACGGTACCCACCACCACCAGCAAGCTCCACCATGGAAAGTTTCCCGGTTATGATTGCGCCGGCTGAATCCAACTTCTTGATGATCCTCGCATCCTCTTTGGGGATCCGGCCAGCCATCGGTTTCGCACCCCAAGTACAGGGCGCCCCAGCGACATCAAGAAGATCTTTTGCCGCGAACGGAACTCCGTGCAGCGGCCCGCGCTGCCGGTCCACTTTCAAATCACGATCCACTTGCTTGGCTTTTGCCAGCGCGCTTTTCCGGAGCGAATGGGCGAGGGCGTTGTAGGCAGGGCCACTCTTTTCGAGCCTATCGCAAAAGGCTTTCGTTAATTCCGCCGCCGAAAATTCCTTTGCTCGTAGACGCTGATTTAGCTCCACGGCCGAGGCGAAGAAAACATCGTTAGGTGGAGGTTTTTTGGCCATGCTCATGCTTTGAATTGGAACGCCGGTTCTGTACCGATCGGAATGGCGAAGGCAGTGAGTTCTTTGGACGCGGAGGATATGCGGGCACGCGCCTCGTCGACGTCCGATACAGAGGCAGTCGCGGAGGGTTGCGGCGATTGAGCCAGTACGGGTAGCGTGGCAAATACCGCCGCCCATTGCCTGCGGGTGAATTTTGAACTCATAGGTAGGATTTTAGCGCGGTATGGCCCATCGCCGCCCGTTTCTAAAATCCCCCTTTCAAACCGTGCGTGCGGTTTTCCCGCACACGGCTTACCGATGATCTTCTTTGTGTGTCTTGCGCCGGGTATTTCACGGCGCCCATCAACTTAGTCAAACCCATGCCGTATAACTGATTGCCGCTGAATGGAGCGCGCTTGGTTGGCCGTTGCCCGCCTCGCCGATACCGCCAGCGCCGCAGCCTCCGCTGGGCTTTGTACCATTCGATGTGGCAATGCGCGGCCGTGGCGCTGCTATTGGTGATTGCGCTGTTCGGAATTCGATCCTCGCGCATTCGGTACGCGTTGGCTTGTGTTGCGTTGATGGCGGCGCTATTGGGGTTTGTAGTTACATTCAACCAATACTTGCCGGGACCGCGAATGGCGGCGCGGAATGCGGTTCTTCAAGTGGCGTCTATCGAGTTTCACGAATCGGGGTTGGCTACCGCACCCTTCCGCGCGGAGAATTTCTTGCCGTGGCTTGCGCCAATTTGGATCACGGGAGTAGTTCTTTTCCAGCTGCGCGGCTTGTTGGGATGGATAGCCGCGCAACGGATGCGCAAGCTGGGCGTGTGCCTTGCGCCCGAGGATTGGCAGAAGCGCGTGTCCGATCTGGCGGTGCGGCTCCGTGTAGCGAGAACGGTGGCATTATTGGAAACATGCTTGGCGGACACACCGGCGGTGATCGGCTATTTGCGCCCGGTGATACTTGTGCCGGCGGGTCTGCTAACGTCCATGCCGGCTAGCCAAGTGGAAGCGATTCTACTGCATGAACTGGCGCACGTCCGCCGGGGGGATTACCTGGTAAATCTGCTGCAGACGGTGGCTGAGGGTTTGCTCTACTATCATCCGGCAGTGTGGTGGATATCAAGCGTAATTCGCGCCGAGCGGGAACATTGCTGCGACGACATCGCCGCGGCTGCAGCCGGTGGGGCGCACGAATATGCATCGGCGTTGGCCGCATTGGAACAAACACGTTGGGGTTTTGAAAATCAGGTAACAGCCGCCGTGGCGGCGACAGGAGGAAGTGGTCTTATGAAACGAATTCAGCGTTTGCTTTATCCGCAACAGGCGTTGCGGCTGCGGTTTGCCGCGGCGCCTCTAACTATCATTGCAGTTGGCTTGCTGGCAGCTTGGCAATCTACCGCGACGCCGGCGCAAGAAAACTCGCGGCCCTATATGATGTGGCTGAATGAGGATGTGGCATACATCATTTCGCCCCCCGAACGGGAAACATTTGTTGCGTTGCGCAACAACGAAGAGCGGGAGAAGTTCATCCTGCAATTTTGGAAGCGCCGTGATCCAACGCCGGGAACGGAACAGAACGAATTCAAGGAAGAACATTACCGCCGGATTGCTTACTCAAACGACAGGTTCAAGACGCCATCAATTGCCGGCTGGAAGACTGATCGCGGCCGCATCTACATTATTTACGGACCGTCTGACGAAAAGGAATCACATCCATCGGGACGCAACGGCGGGCCTCCTGAAGAGAACTGGCTGTACTATCACATTGAGGGCCTCGGCGACAAAGTCATCGTTAGCTTCGTCGATCCTTCGAAGGATGGAACGTATCGCATGCTGTCAGATCCGAACAAGAAGCAGTAGCCGCTAAAATCAAAGGATGGCAGTACCAACCGTACAAATTTTCGGTGTCAAAAACTCGTCGGCAACTCGAGCCGCCGAACGCTTCTTCAAAGAGCGCCGCTTCCAGATTCATTACGTGGATCTGCAAAAGAAGCCGCTTGCCCCAGGCGAGCTCAAGCGCTTCCTTGATAAGTTCGGCGGCTTGGTTGCGTTGCTTGATATCGAAGGCAAGGAGTACGCCGAGGCTGGCCTGAAGTACTTGCGCGTGACGGATGCGGAACTGTTGGCGCGCATAGAAAAGGCGCCGAAGTTGTTGCGATTACCCTTGGTGCGTGGGCCGGGATCGAGGTTGGCGGTGGGGAGTGATGAAGGGGCGTGGAAGGGAATGCTGGAAGCGTGATTCGAGTCGCGTCAAACGCCTAACGCTTCCCGCGCCGCGCGCTCCATGATTGGCTTAGGCGCTGCTTCGCCGGTCCAAATCGTAAACTGCTGCGCCGCCTGCTCAAGGAACATGTCGAGCCCCAAAATGACTTCCTTGCCCTGATCCTTCGCACGATGAATCAGCGCGGTCTCCAGCGGGTTGTAGACCATGTCCATGACAAGATCCGCCGGCACCTTGTCGTCGAAAAAGCAATCTTCCACATGCGGATGCATCCCGATTGGAGTCGCATGCACAAGAGCATCGAAATGCATGGACTTCAACTGATCCCGACCCACCGCCGTTGCGCCACAAATCTTAGCCAGTGCACGCACTCGATCCGGATTGCGCCCGGTGATTGAAACCTGCGCACCGGCGTCGGCCAACGCAAACGCAGCCCCACGGGCAGCCCCGCCATTGCCGATGATTAGGACTTTCGACTTCGGTAGGCGAATCTTCTTGCTCATAGGGCCGGTCACGCCCGTTACGTCAGTGTTGGTCCCACGCCAGCGTCCAGCCTTCTTCCAAACGGTATTCACCGCGCCAATGCGACGGGCCAGCGGGTCCACTAAATCCAAATAACGAATGATTTTTTGTTTATGCGGAATGGTAACGGAAAACCCGGCCACAGGCATCTGAGCGGCCAGCAACATGAAGTCTTTCAAGTGAACCGGCTGAACCAGGAAAGGCAGGTAAACAGCATCCAGCCGCTTCGATTGAAATGCGCGGTTATGCACAGCCGGCGAAATTGAATGGCGGACGGGGTTGGCAATCACACCGTAAATCTTCGCCGCCTTGGTGAATTTATCGAAGCGATACAAGTTACGTAACTGCGCGGCATTCACTTGGCCGGCGGCCGTGCCTTCAGCTGCGTTCGGCGCGGCGTAAGTATATAAGGCGCCCAGCGCGGGTGAAAGCACGCGGGTGGGAAACCCCATGTCGCCCATGGTTAGCAAGACCAACGGATCGCGCTGCCGCCCTTTTGCCAACGCCAGCACCTTCTGACAATCGCTCGGTTTCTTCGCCGTGGTTACCAGCTTGTAGGCGAACGCGGGAAATTTCATCAACCGATTCAACACTGGCTCCATCGCCGGAGTGCCATCGTAGTTGTGGTAGCTGATGATCAGGCAACTACTGGTGCGCAGTTTTTCCAGACGCGGGTAGGCTGCCTCGGCGCTTTCAACTTCCACGTCAACCGCACGCGCGCCGGCGTCCACTGCTCCTTCTAAGATGCGGACCTGCTCTTCGATGCTTCCGTTGTATTTCCCATGATTCTGATGGCGGCGGCAAGTGGCCAGTACGCTGCAGTCGGCGTTCTTCGCGATGAAATCCCGGATCACTTTCAACCCGTCTTCAGGGTGAGGCAGATAGTCCAAGCGGAATTCAAGGAACCGCTCGCCCGACGCGTACTCAGCCAGCGCATGCGCCAGCAATTGAGCTGGATCAGCGAACCCGAGAGCGATACAGACTTTGGGCAGGGGGGAACGAGGAGCCATGGTTTAAGACTTTCTACAATAACACGACGTCAATCCCCAACGAATTTCTTGACAGCCTGTGAGACTTCTCCGATCGCAGCTTCCGTCATGCCCGGCCAAAGGGGCAACGAAACAATTTCCCTCGCGGCGCGTTCGGCGTTGAGTAAGTCTCCACGCTTTTGCTTTGCCGATGCGAAGGCCGGATGCAGATGCAACGGCACGGCATAGTGAATGGCGGTCGCAATTCCAAGACCGGCCAAATGTTGCCGCAACGGATCGCGCTTGCGTACGCGAATTACGTAGAGATGAACAACGCCGCCTGTAAGTCTGCGTACGGGGCGAACCGCGCCGCAATTGGCGAACGCCTCATCGTAGAGCGCCGCCAGCTTGGCCCGTTGCTCATTCCAAGCGCGCAACTGTGGCAGGAAGGCGCGGAGATAGCAGGCCTGCATTTCATCCAACCGCGCGTTGATGCCCGTGATGCGGGCTACTTGTTCGCCGTTCTTGCGGCCGCCATCGCGAAGCTGTCTTAAACGCTGATCGATGCGAGGACTGCTGGTGACAACAGCCCCGCCATCACCCAGGCATCCAAGATTTTTGGTTGGATAAAAACTATAGGCAACGTAGGGCGAGTACGAGGAAAATGGCTTTCCCTTCCAAGTGGCTCCGTGGGCTTGGCACGCGTCCTGCACTAGCGGCACAGCCGCTGCACGCGCCAGGATGCGCCAATGATTCAGGTCACACGGCTGCCCATGAAGATGCACGGGCAAGAGCGCGGCGGTTCGCTTTCCGATCCTTTTCTCAGCGCTTTTTGGATCGATCAAAAGCGTTTCGGGATCAACGTCGGCGAATATGGGAGTCGCGCCTGCCGCCTGAATCGCCACTCCGGTGAACGGAGCTGTTAGGGCGCTGGTGATTACCTCCCCTTTGACGTTCGCTTCGCGCAGGCACAGTTCGATGGCGGTAGTTCCGTTCGACACTCCGACGGCGTGTTTGGCGTCTAGCGCAGCGGCGAACTCGGGCTCGAATGCAGCAACTTCCGGCCCAAGAATGTAGTGCGACCTCTCATGCATCCGCTCTAGATTTTCGCGCCAGGCCTTTTGGGTCTGGTCAAGTGTCCATCGAAGGTTCACCATCGGAATGCGCATGGTTATTTTCTCAGTATGACCAATTGCACATACAGCCGGATGAGTTGTCCCAGCGTTTTTAGCAGCGACTGAAGGCGGAAGAACTGGCTTCGGCCGTGCATGCGCGCATAATGATGAACGCCAACCTCAACCACTTTGCATCGGCTCAGCTCGAGTTTCCGAACCAGTTCCACGCAAATAGTTCCGCTGGTGGACGTCAACTTGAACTTTTCAAGCAACGCCCGCCGAACCAAGCGAAAGTCGCAATCCACATCGCGGATCTTAATGCGAAACAGCGTGCGGGCAAATGCATTATAAATGCTGCCGATGATGATGCGGTGCTGGGGATCGTTGCGTTCCAACTTGTAGCCATTCACCAAGCCCGTGCCGGGCATCATCAAGTCCAGCAGCTTGTGCAATTCGGCTACATCGTACTGCCCGTCGCCGTCGGTATAGAAGACCAGTTCCTTCGATGCGGTATCAAAGCCGCTGCGTAACGCTCCGCCATAACCCCGGTTGACTTCATGTGTCACTATCTTCATTCGAGGCGAATATTGCTTGGCAAGTGAGGCAAGTACTTCGGCGGTGGTATCGGAACTGCCGTCGTTCACTACGATCACTTCATAGTCGTCGGCACGCGCGGCGAGAACCTCGAACGCGGTCTCCACCAGATGGCCGATGGTGGGTTCATCGTTGAAGGCTGGAAAGAACACGCTGATGCTGGGCTTGTTGCTCAAATGGTGGGGACCTTGGTGAATGTTCATGTTCTCTAAATAAGGCTGTTTCGTCAAGTGCGGCTCACTGCGATAAGCTAAACAGATCGCATGCCCCCAGCATTGTCACCCGGCGCCAAACTTGGCCCATCATGGCAAATGATCCGCGCCGACATCCACCGCGCTTCCGAGCGAACGCGGGCCGCTTTTGCTGTTATCACGCCTTGGCGCCCTGCATGACTTGGCAGATCGAAAATGTTCCTGTAGCGTAGAATAGGAGTCATGCCGCGCCAGTTTGATGTCGTAATCGAGAAGGACGAAGAAGGTGTGTATATCGCCTCGGTTCCCCAATTGCCGGGGTGCCACACCGACGCCACCTCACTCGATGAGCTCATGGTGGAAATCCGTGAAGCCATTGAACTTTGCCTAGAAGTGGAAGGCAACGAGGCCGGCAACTTGGAGTTTGTCGGCATTCAACGGGTCACCATAGCGGCATGAGCACGCTCCCCCGTCCAAGGGAGGGAACTCGCACCGGCAATAGAACGAGTTGGCTTCCTTGCCATCCGTACGCGAGGCAGCCATCAGTTTCTGCGACACCCGGACGGTCGGGCCACCGTCAATCCCACTCCGAACTCGCACCTTGGGACTCGGACTACTGCGAAAGATTTTGAAGGATTGTGGCATCAACGCACAGCAACTTCAGGACCTGCTGTGAACCCTTCACAGCAGACGGCTCCACTTAAGTCCCGGGGGGGTCACGCCTGAATCACTTCTTCACGAACGTGAAGGTCGAAGCGTAAAGCAGCCCGCGTTTGTCCTTTGAAATCGAAAAAGGCAGGGGAGGCGGGAGAACTGTGTCTGCACCATGCGAAAATATAAAGAATGATTGAACACCTCCGCCCCGGGGCATCCGCGAAAGACGCCCGTGTGGCTCTGTTTGACTTCGATGGCACACTTTCTACCATCCGCTCCGGCTGGGTGGAAGAAATGGTTCCCATGATGGTCGAATTAATTGCTGAAACAAAAAGCGGCGAATCCGAAGCTCAGTTGACAGAGATAGTCAAGGAATTCGTTGGCCGCTTGACGGGCAAGCAGACCATGTACCAGATGATTGAGTTGGCCGATAATATCACCGCTCGCGGCGGCAAGCCTGAAGACCCGTTGGTCTATAAGAAAATGTATTTGGACCGCTTGTGGGAGCGCATCAAGGGCCGTATTGACGATCTTGAAAAAGGCCATACGCCGCCCGAGAAATGGCTTGTACCCGGCTCGTTCCAGTTGCTGGAAGGCCTGAAAGAACGCGGAATGAAGTTATATCTGGCCAGCGGAACCGACGACGCCTATGTCAAGAACGAGGCGCGGATTCTGCAAGTGGACAAGTATTTCGACGGTGGTGTTTACGGCGCCCTGGATGACTACAAGGCCTTCTCTAAAGCTATTCTCATTCAACGCATCATCTCTTCAGCCGAGTTCGGCGGACAGCAATTCCTGGGCTTCGGCGATGGTTATGTGGAAATTGAAAACGTGAAGAACGTAGGCGGCTTGGCCGTCGGCGTGGCGAGCGACGAACCGGAATGCGCCAAGGTCGATATGTGGAAGCGCAATCGTTTGGCAGGCGTCGGGGCCGATTGGATCGTGCCTCATTTTGCGGACCGCGAGGAATTGTTCGCAGCAATATTCTAGCCTCATGAAGTAATGGTGGGGCAGACCCCCGGTCTGCGGCTGGCCCCCTGGCCAGCCTGTCCAGGCTCTGAAAGCATGCTCCTCGCCACGACAAATCCTATGTCTTCAAAGTACCCTCAATTCGACCGCTCCCGCTTAATCGTCAAACCGCTAGCTGATCGCGTCAACGACCTCCAGCTAGCGCGTTGGATGAGCCTGGACGACGCGACTCCGGATTTCACTCACGCTGACCTCGGCATTATTGCCCAGCGGCTGAACACTGCCCGAGTCAATAGCACGTCGCGCATTCTAATGATGGGAGCACACCTGCTTCGCGCCGGAGCCAACCGCCACATCATCGACATGCTGGAGCGCGGAGCCATCTCCCACATTGCTATGAATGGGGCCGGCGCAATTCACGATTACGAAGTGGCCCGCATCGGCGCGACCACCGAAAGCGTCGCTCGCTACATCAGTTCCGGCGAGTTCGGCTTGTGGAAGGAAACGGGAGAACTGAACGACTGGATCCACGAAGCCGCCACCCTCGACCTGGGCCTTGGTGAGAACGTTGGCCGCCGCATTGAAGAGAGCAACTACCCGCACAAGGATCTCAGTGTGCTGGCGGCAGCCTATCGCTTGTCTATCCCAGTGACAGTCCACGTCGGCATTGGATACGACATTTTGCATGAGCACCCCAATTGCGATGGAGCGTCGCTGGGCCAAGCTAGCTACACCGATTTCCTGATCTATGCCAAAGCCGTCGAAGCGCTGGAGTCAGGCGTGATGCTTAGCTTCGGTTCCGCGATCATGGCTCCGGAGGTTTATTTGAAGGCCCTGGCGATGTCGCGCAACGTGGCCCATCAGCAAGGACGCCAGATCCGCAATTTCACTACCGCCGTGTTCGATATGGTGCCGATTCAGGGCGATATTCACAAAGAGTTGCCGAAGTCTGACCCTGGCTATTATTTCCGCCCGCACAAGACGATTTTGGTCCGGACGGTGGCCGATGGTGGATCCAGCTACTATTTCCGCGGCGATCATCGCGCCACTTTCCCGGCCTTGCGCCGTGCCTTCCTCGCGCTAGCATGACGACACAAGAGATCTTAAATCACTTTCCGAAAATGTCTGCTCTCGTCATTGGGGACATTTGCCTGGATCGTTGGTGCCGCTACGATCCGGCGCTGGCTGAGCCTTCGCGTGAAACCGGAATTCCACGTAATGCGGTTGTGTCTACCGAAATCACGCCAGGGGCTGGTGGCACGGTGGCCAACAACCTTGCAGCCTTGGGCGTCGGACGCGTGTCTGTTCTGGGCGTGACGGGTGATGACGGTTTTGCTTTTGAGCTTCGTCAGGCTTTGGAGGCGCGCCGCATTGAGTCCGATCTGCTGGTCAAGCTGCCCGGATGGATAACGTTCACCTACACGAAGATCATCAATCGAGACACTGACGAAGAGGACCATCCGCGCCTGGATTTCATTCCAACCGGAGATTTGCCTGAGGCTGCCGATCAGCAGTTGCTTGACACGCTGCACCGCGTGGCCCCGCAGTTCGATGTCATTCTGGTTTCTGATCAAGCCGAAACTGAGCGCGGCGGCGTGGTAGGCCGGAGGGTGCGGGAAGCTTTGATGGAGCTGGCATCCACCGATCCGAAGAAGCTGATTTGGGTGGATTCCCGGTTACGTCCGGAACATTTTCGGAAAGTGATTGTGAAACCAAACGAGGACGAAGCCGCGGCTGCTTGCATGCGAGCTTTCGGTTTTCTCAACTATGCTGAGCTACGATCCTTGATTGACGGGCCGCTGCTTCTGGTGACCCATGGCGGAAGTGGCGTGACGTTGATCGATGATTCAGGTGAAAGGCGCATTCCGACGGCGAAGGTTGCTAAGCCCGTGGATATTTGCGGGGCCGGAGATTCGTTCTCGGCTGGGGCGGCCTTAGCGCTTGCCGTAACGGGTGATGCCGAAGCGTCCGCACGATTTGGAGACTTAGTGGCATCGATCACAATCATGAAACGTGGGACCGGAACCGCGTCGCCTGCGGAGATTTTAGCCAAATGAGCACACTCACCATCGACATTGGCGGCACCAAATTCTCGATGGCTGTTTTCGAGGATTCGCGCATGGCGGCCCGCGAATCGCGCTTCACGGATCGTGAAGGCGGCAAGGATTGGATGCTGGAACAGATCCGCGCCATTGGACTTGAGTGGATGCAGCAATACGAACTGAAACGTTGCGGCATCGGCTTTGGCGGCCCGGTTGATTACCCAACGCAAATGGTGACTCTTTCGACGCACGTAGGTGGTTGGAGCAACTTCGATCTTCCTGGATTCATCCGGGTTGAACTTGGTTTGCCCACGATCATGGATAACGATGCGAATGTGGGCGCGTTGGGTGAAGGGATGCACGGGGCGGGGGTGGACAAGCGGCCTCTACTTTACATGACCCTTTCCACGGGCATTGGCGGCGGCATTTTGACGGAGAAGGGAATCTATCGGGGCGCTGATTCGTACGCGGGAGAGTTGGGCCACATGACGATCCACCCTGATGGGCCAGTGTGCTTGTGTGGCGCCCGCGGTTGCTTTGAACGAATGTGCTGCGGGTTGTGGCTGGAGCGCGACTACAGTAAGACGGCCAAGGAATTGATGGACGATCCGGAGTTTGTGGCGAAGTATGTGGTGGATTTGGCTCTGGGATTGAAGTCGGCAATTATGATTTTGAATCCGGCGAGGATCGTGGTTGGTGGGGGGATTAGCAAGGCTGGGGATAAGCTGTTTGTGCCTTTGCGGGCTGAGTTGCGCCGCGTTATTACGAGCTGGTCGCGTGCGCGAATTGATGTGGTTCCGGCGGAGCTGGGGGACGACAGTGTCCTGTACGGGGCGTTGGAGTTGGTAAAGAAGGAATCAAGGCGCTTACGTTAAATCAACGCAGACTTTGCCCACGCCGTCTGAATAGTGTTCCAGCATCGTAAACGCGTCCTGTATCTTTTCCAGCTTCAATGAATGCGTCAGCAGAGGCGCAAAGCGCTTCGCCTCGCTCCCCAAAATCCGCAACGCCAAAACCGATTCATGGTTCGACCGCCGCACATTGAAAATCGCCAGCTCCTTGCGGCGCGCCACATGAAACTTGAGCGTGGGTTCGGCATCGGAAGGAATGCCGGTGATCACCACTCGCCCCCCACTCTTCGCCGAAATCAACGCTTCATCCATGCTGCCATTTTTGGTGGCGCAATCAATCGCCACGTCCACGCCACGCCCGCCAGTGTCCTTCAAAATCTGGGCGCCCGGTGAAACCGCAAGGGGATCGATTACGGCGTCCGCTCCCATCTGGAGCGCCAAGTCTCGCCGATGCTTCACCGGATCCACAACGAAGACGCGGCCAGCCCCACTCATTTTCAGCGCGGCAATCGTCAAAGCACCGATCCCTCCGGAACCAAATACGGCAACGGTTTCGCCCATGCTCAATCGCGCGAACTCAAGCGAATGCAACGCCACGGCTAAAGGCTCAAACAGCGTCAGTTCCTTCAAGCTCACGCCTGCGGGTTTCGGCAACAAATTGTGGGCTGGAAGATTTACGTAATCGCGGAAAAAGCCTGGGTCCGTTGGCTGGCTCAGGAAGCGAATGTGCGAACAAAGATTGTGCCGGCCGCGCAAGCAAAATTCGCAGTGGTAACAATAGATAGCTGGTTCCAGAGCCGCTTCGTCGCCCGCAGCCCAACCGGAAACGCCTGCGCCCGTCTTGACGACAACGCCAGACGGTTCATGGCCAAGCACCATTGGATAGACGCTTGGCGAATCGCCAACGGCGCCCTCAGCGAAGTTGTGCAAATCGGATCCGCACACGCCAACGTAGGCGACGCGAACCTGTATCTGGCCCGGACCCGGATCGGGCACAGGCGCATCTGTTAGTTCAAAGCGATGCTGCGCCACCAGGGGCGCAACCCGCATTCTTTTTTCGTTCATTTTTTGAAGAGGTTGTCGAACATAGCTCGCGCGTCGGATATATTGCGCGGCCCAGTATTACCATTACTTCCGTTCGAATTGGATTGTTGTTGGCTTGGCCCACTCGCGGCTGGGGCTGAATCACGCGCCACTGTTACGCGCGGGCCAAACATGGCGCATTCGTTGGCCTTGTCTTTTACGGGGATCCGTTCCGGGATTGGTTTCAAGCATTGAAACCTTGTCGATGGTTCAAAATGAGCGCACTGCCGGCAGCTGTGTAAGTCGGCCTTGCATTTTGGACACTGACCTTTGAAGTCGACATCCAACGGCAGTGTGGTTGCGCACGAGTTGCAACGGGATGCCGCTGTAGCCTGGACTAATCTAGGTAATCGCGGGCCAGTAACATCTATATGTGGTTTCGGGCCTTGTGGCCGCTGGCTATCATTACGCAGACCGTCACTACGCTGACCGTCACTGCGTCCGCGATCTGACTGCTGGTACCCGTTTTGTTTGTATTTGCGGTCGCCGTCCATAAGTAATTACGGAGACTCCTTCTTTGACTTACGATTCAATTGACGATTCAATAACTACCTCAGGTTGCTACCGAACCCGATTTACAGGGCGGGCCGGAAGCGAACTAGGGGAGGTGATTTTTGAAGGTCGGGGAGTTCCAGATCGGGTAGCTAAGCAGTTTGCTATCCCAGTCGGTTCTTACACTTCTTATGTACCACGGAAGTTGTCTGAAGAGAAGCAAAATCTTTACACCTAAGCAAATTTACTTACTAAGAGCTTGTTGAAAAATGGAGACTGACGTAACAGCCAGCCTTTTTTCGCAAGTTAGCCTTTAGAAAAATCAATCGCTGGCGATTTGGCGAAAAAATGTGTCAGTTTCCTCAGTCCCCGTTTTTCAACAAACTCCTTACCGACTTATGCACACCTTAGACTAATCCGATTATTAACCCCACTTCAATAGGGCCTCACAGGGCCGCATCAAAGGATCCGCGAAATGATTGGAGCTGATCCGCAAGGCGTAACCCAAGCGGCCAGTTTGATGCGGCATGAACTCCGTCGCGAACAAATAGACAGAGCCGCGTTGATCTACGGGAGGTAACGTGAACACTTGTGCGTCCTCTAAGTTACCCGAGGGGGCCACGCGCCCTGCTACGGCCTCCACCCGGACATCGGCCGGAGTAAGCCCAGCCAAATCCACGGCAGCCCGCAGCGGCAGAGGACGCCCGTTGAAAACCGGAGTGGCCGGCCCGATTTCTTTTTCCACAAACCGCACATGATCCCAACAACCGCGAACATGTTGCGCCCAGCGAACGCGCTGCCTAGCATCTCCAAAATTATCGGCGGAGATTCCGGCGAAAGCTTCGTGCGCCGGATCGTACAGCAGGCGTGAATAATCTTTTAACATGCGGCTCATATCAAATTGAGGGCACATGTTTTTCAGTGACAACTTTACGCGCCGGACCCATTCGTGCGGCACACCATCTTCGCGCGCTTCGTAGAACATGGGCACGATCTCATTTTCCAGCCGCGAATAAATAGCGCTGGCGTGCATCTCGTCCTGATCATCGGTATAGGCATCGCGGTCTCCGATCGCCCAGCCGCCAGATGCCTCGTAGGCTTCATCGTACCAGCCATCCAGAATGCTGAGGTTCAGCACACCGTTGATGGCGGCCTTCATGCCGCTGGTGCCGCAGGCTTCCTCTCCGCGTTTGGGAGTGTTCAACCATACGTCGACCCCGTGCACTAGTTCACGGGCCACTCCAATGCTGTAGTCCTCGACGAACACAATGCGCTTGGCCAATTCCGGATCGCGCGTCAATTGGACAATCTCGCGGATGAATGCCTTACCCGGATTATCCTTCGGATGCGCCTTTCCGGAAATCACGATCTGCACCGGCATGCGGTTATTCGTCAGCAGCCGTTTCAATCGCGCGACGTCTTGCAAAAACAACGTCGCCCGCTTGTAAGTTGCAAAGCGCCGCGCAAACCCTATGGTTAAGACTTCAGGATCGAGCACCTCGCCGAATCGTCTAATTTCGGCTGGCGAAGCTTTGCGATTCATCGCGTTTTCCACAAGTCTCGCGCGGATAAATGTAATCAATTGCCGGCGGCGCCGCTTGTGCGTTTCCCACAATTCATTGTCGGGAATGTCGTCTACCAATTGAAATGTCGCATGGTCGTCAATCCTATCGCGCCAATCGGGCTGAAGGTATTGATCAAACATACCGGCCAAGTCTCCGTTCACCCAACTGTTAAGGTGCACGCCGTTAGTGACATGCGTGATGGGGACTTCGCCACTGGGCAACTGGGGCCATAATTCCTGCCACATATCGCGTGAAACTTCGCCATGCAGCGCGCTTACGGCATTGCGCCAGCAAGATGATTTAATTGCCAAAACCGCCATCGAAAACGGCTCATGTGGATTGCCGTCATTCTTCCAACGACCGAGGCCCATGAAACTGTCAAACGGAATCAAGCTTTGCCGGCAGTACTCTTCAAAGTACTCGGCAACCAAACCGGGATCGAAAAGATCGATACCGGCCGGAACGGAAGTATGGGTAGTGAAAACGTTGTTGGTCCGCGTTGCCTCCAGCGCTTCGTTGAAGCTCATCGCGTGTTCCCGCATCAGGATTCGAATGCGCTCAATCGCTAGAAATGCCGAATGACCTTCGTTCATGTGGAAAACGGTGGGGTTCAGTCCCAGCTCTTTCAGCATCCGTAAACCGCCCAGCCCGAGCACGATTTCCTGATGAATACGCGTCCGCGAATCGCCGCCGTATAGCTGCGCCGTAATGGCGCGATCCTCTGCCCTCGAGTTCACGGGAATATTTGTATCCAGCAGATACAGTTTGATTCGCCCAACATCAATCACCCAAACTTTGGCGAACAGTTCCCCCCAGGGCATTTGAACGCTCACCACCATTTCGCTGCCGTCCTTTCGCATGACCGGCGAAACAGGAAGGGTGTAAAAATCATTGGTCAAAACTTTCTCTATCTGCCAGCCATCGGGGTTGATGGATTGCGAAAAATATCCCTGCTGATACAAAAGGCCGACACCCACCAAGGGCAGATCCAAATCGCTTGCGCCTTTCATATGATCGCCGGAAAGGATTCCCAAGCCGCCCGAATAAATCGGCAAGCAATCCGATAGACCGTACTCCATGGAAAAATAGGCGATCAATTTGCCCGCCGGCGGATTCCCGGTTTGAAGATAGTGATCCAAACGCTCACAGGCCTTGCGGTAGAGTGAAAGGAAGCGCGCGTCCTTCGAGGCCTTTTCCAGAGTTGCTTGCGACAAACGGCCGAGCATCAGTACCGGATTGTGGTGCGAATTATGCCACTCCGACGGATCCAGACGCCGAAATATTCCGCGCACCGTGTAGTCCCAAACCCACAGCAAGTTGTTTGCGAGCTCGGCGAGGCGGCTCAGTGAATCCGGAAGCGAAGGGCGGACAAGGAACTCTTTATGTGGACGAATAGAAAATGACATAGAGATTCAGTATTTTGAGTTTTAAGGTCAACCGGAAAGTCCGGCGGCGGACGAGGTACAGCCTGTGACTACTTCACTTTTATCTTACCCTAACTCACGGCAGCGATAATTACCTTCAGCTTCCGCTTGCACGCCGGTGCGTTTCGGATGGAATTTCAAACTTCGAGCCAGGACTTATGGTGCTCAGATATCTAGCCCAAAAGAAATATTCAAGAGTGTGAAACGAACCTCTCTTGAAACCCACTCATTACTAATGGCGAAGTAAATGGAAATGACTCCCTCGCGCTGGCAGACTGTGAAGGAACTCTTTGACGGAACTCTTGAAGTTCCCGTTGAAAAACGGGAAGAATTCCTGCGCGTCGGCTGCGGTAACGATACCGATCTCCGCCGCGAAATTGAAGCCCTCATTGAGGCTGACCAAAACCCCAACTCACTCCTCGAAAGACCGGCCCTTGGCGTGATGCACTCAGCGGCCATGGCGGCATTTGAAAATAGCTTCAGCAGAATCGGGAGCACTATTGGCAATTACCGTATCACCGAAGAATTAGCGCATGGCGGTATGGGCATCGTCTACCGGGCTCAACATACCAGTTTGCCGCGCGAGGTGGTGCTGAAGTGCATCCGCCACGCAGCCTTCGCCCCGGAGATTCGGCAGGACCTTGACGCGCGATTTCTGCACGAGGCGCGGATCCAAGCCCAACTTGACCACCCTAACATCGTCCGGGTCTATGAGTTTTTCACGGGGCGATCCGAATATTTCTTAGTGATGGAATATGTACCTGGGCAAAGCCTGCGGCAACGGCTGAACCAGCAGCGCCCACTTCCGGAATCTGAAGCAGTCGATCTGGCGATGCAGGCGCTTGAAGGTCTTTCTCACGCCCATAACCTCAGTGCGACTGCTGACCCCAACAGCGTCACGGCCGTAGTCCATCGCGACATTAAGCCAGCCAATTTCATGATTCACGAATCGGGCAGGTTAAAGCTCACTGATTTCGGGATCGCTAAAATCTTAGGCGACACGGAGGAGACAAAATCGGGCTTCAGTCCGGGCACGGCCGAATACATGTCGCCAGAACAGATCAATGGTCTGGGGGTTGACCCTCGCTCCGACATCTACAGCTTGGGTATCACACTGTATGAGATGCTAACCGGCCGCGTCCCCTTTCTTCGCAGCGATTACAATTCGACCGGTGAAATGAAACGGGCACATAGTGCAAGTTCCGCTCTGCCCATCCGCGAGCTAAACCCGGCCGTGACGAAACAGGTTGCCGCGGTTGTCGAAAAGGCGCTAAGCAAAGCTCCCGAAGACCGCTGGCAAACTGCCGATGAATTCCGTACCGCGTTGGTCACCGCCCTTGAAGAAGCGTCCCCGACAAACTGGCGCCGCCCAGCCTACTTCGCGGCCACGGCAGTCGCCATCCTATTCACGGCCGTCCTAGCCGGACGCGTTCTCCGCGATGACTATCACCCCAAGGCGAAAGTTGAAAAGCTATACGAGCAAGCCCAATTGGCCATCAACGAATCAGCCCCACTGCGAGCAACCGCGCTGCTGGAAAGGGCCGTGGCCGAAGACGGTAACTTCATCGCCGCCCGCGCCTTGTTGGGCATCGCATACGCCAAAACTGACCAGATGGAAAAGGCCCGAGCCGCACTTCTGGATGCCGCAAACGTCAACGGTGGCCGCTGGCTGCATGGCAGGCATGAACAAGCGCTACTTGGCGCCGCTGTTGCCGCAGTGGCCAAAGACTTTCCCAAGGCCGCATCGATTTACGCCGAGCTAGCCGGGCGAACCAGCGGCAATGAACGTATCTTCGCATTGTTAGGGCAAGGGGCCATGCAGGAACAGGCCAGCAAGAACGACCAGGCGCGACAAACGTTCGATCAGGTTGTGAAGGAAGACCCCCGTAACGTGGCTGCCCTCACCCGTTCCGCGATTCTGCTGGCGAGGAATAGGCGTCATGCGGACGCGATCAAGATGTTCGACCGGGCCGAAGCGGTGGAACGCACCGATCATAACGCGGAAGCTTTTTGTGATCTGCTTTTGGCTCGCGCCCAAACGATGCGCGGCGAACTTGGGGAACGTGAAAAAAGGGATCTATTGCGAGTTCTGGAACTAAGCAAAACGACAGGCAGCCGCTATCACTCCTTGACCGCTAAGTTCGCGCTGGCCGACTTAAAGGTGCGCGAACGTGATTATGAAGGCGCTATTGAAGATACCCGCAGTGTTTCGGAGGAAGCGCGAAGAGAGGGGTTCGAATGGGTTGCCGCTCGCGCCACCAGCGATCTGGGCTATGCGCTGCACTACGCCCGCAAGGCGCCGGAATCCATCTCAGTTTTACGCGATGCTCTTCGCATGGCCAACCATGTGAAATCCCCTTCGCTCGTCGCCAATGCGCAGATTCGCCTTGGCGAAGTACTGCGTGGGGCTGGCTTGGTCGAAGAATCCACCGCTGTCACGGAACCAGCTATTCAGTGGTGGCGTCAGCACGGTTCTAAAGAGACACTCTCTCTCCTGTTGTTGAAATGGGGTGACGCTTTGTACAATGTCAACCGTTGTCGCGAGGCCGAAGAGGCCTACCTTGAAAGCCGTGAATTGGCCGCAAGGTATGAGAACTCTCTTTATCTGAATATGGCGCTTAACCGATTGGTCGCTTTTTACGGTTTGCGCGATTGTAAAAGGGCTTGGCGGTATGGAGAACAGGCGGTAAGTTTAGCCCGCAAAACCGGGGATCATACTTTGATTGCCGACAGCCTTTCCAAATTGTCCAGAGCTCCGCAAAATTTAGGCCTTGCTCGCCAGACGTTTCAAATACTCGACGAAGCGGAGATGGAATACCGCATGGGTTTGAAGGATGGTCCGGATCTTCGAGAACGGCTTGCAACCCTTGACCTCGATAGGGCTCATACAGCATGGACCACGGGCGTGGTGCAAGGGATATCAAATATCTTCCGGTCCAAAGATCACACAAACCCCGAGCCTGAAAACGTTTTGATCCACATCGCCGATGCCTACCTGCAGGGCGGGCAGAAAGAGTTGGCTGATTTTGAGCACGCCATGGAAAAGACAAAGAACGAAAGGGCAAGGACAAGTCTCTCGCGGTGGGCAAGTGAGGTGGCACTCGTGGCCCGGAAATTTGAAGCCGCCAGAAAACATGCCGAATTCAGCCGTGCTGGGTCCGTAAAGCGCGATGAACCTGTTTTTCAGCTCCACAGTTCCTTGGTCCTGCGCCAAGTCGAACACCACGCCGGCAACGCTATCGCTCGCGACAACTTGACTACCGAATGCCTCGCTCTGGCCAAGCGCATCGGGTTTGACCCCCCGGAATCCTTCAACGGGCGCAAAGACTTTTTGCGCCTTTGGGACCTCTCAACTTTCGCCGGCATTAAGCCATTCAAAAAGACTGTTCCCTCTCTAACTCAAGTCGCCGCGAGGAACTAGTAAACTTCCGGCATAGAATAGAAGCGAATGACCAAGCACGCATGCAGCCTCTTCGTCCTGTTGGTTACCGCCGCGATGGCGCAACCCCTCAAGCCCATCCCCGACAAAACCGTCATCCTTACCTTTGACGATGGCGTATCCACCCATGCCACCTACGTGGCCCCGCTTCTCAAAAAATACGGCTTCCCCGCGACCTTCTTCGTCTGCGAATTTCCACCCGACTTCGATGACAAGCACAAATACTTGAGTTGGGAACAAATCGAGCGACTCCACAAGGATGGATTCGAGGTGGCCAACCACACGTGGACTCACAAGAATGTTGGAAAACTAACGGCCCAGCAGTTAACCGAACAGCTTGAGTACATCGAAAGGAAGATTACTGGCTTCGGCGCCCCGCGTCCCGTTACGTTCGCCTATCCTGGTTACGCTACCAGTCCCGCGGCGGTTCAAACGCTTACAGCTCGGGGCTATCTGTTCGCACGCGGCGGTGATGACCGTGTCTATGATCCACAAAAAGATCACCCACTATTGATCCCCGGCTTCACCACCCGAAAAGACAATGAGCAGCTGATCCTTGCCGGTCTCAACCAAGCTAAGGACGGCAAAATAGCCGTGCTTACAATTCACGGCGTACCGGATTACGCCCACGATTGGGTAACCACTCCTCCTGAATTATTTGAACGGTACCTGCGTTATCTGAAGGAAAACAAATTCAACGTAATCGCCTTTCGCGACTTGTCTCAATATATCGACGCCAAAACGGCGGCGCGAATGGTACGTTAAAAGATGCTGTTCAAGGAGAAATTTAACCAGTGATTCAATTCGAGTTGGATTCGGACAAAAAGCTGTTCGAAGACTCACTTAAGTTCGCCCAAAAGCAGACACGGAAGTTGATCGAAAAGCACCCCGGCTTCTACCCCATGTACACCCAAAACGGGAAGTGGAAGCACGACGGACCAGCCTGGACGCGATGGTGCGATGGATTCTTTCCCGGCATGATGTGGTTGTTCCACCGACACGAAAAGGCGCAAGGCGGCAAGGAAACTGCTTACTGGCGCGAGCAGGCAATTAAGTACTCGAAGCCGCTTGAACCTCGTCGCAAAGATCCCGAAGTTTATGACCAAGGCTTCATCTTCCTTTCCACCTACTACCGCTGGCAGAGGCTTGAACCAAAGGCTGACGTTGAAAAAGTTATTGTCGAGGCCGGGAGAACACTGGCCAAACTTTACAACGACAAGGGGCACTATCTTCGTTCGTTCGTCAATGACGATTCGCTTTCGATCGACACTATGATGAATGTGCCGATTCTCTTTTACGCCGCTCGAGTGACTGGCGACAAACGCTTGCGCGAAATCGCTCTGCGCCACTCAAAAACCACGCAGCGCGTCCTGGTTCGTGGCGATGGTTCGACCGCCCAGGAAGGCATTTTCGACGTTGAAAGCGGGGAATTTCTCCACCAAAGTACACAGCAAGGCTATCGCGGTGATTCGTGTTGGTCGCGCGGTTTGGCCTGGGCGCTTCATGGCTTCGGCACGTGTTATGAATTCACTCGCGATCCCCATTTATTGGCCACGGCGGAGGCTTGCACCGACTACTACATCACCCACACGCCGACCGATGGAGTTCCGCCATGGGACTATAACGCCCCGGCTGTGAATCGAATCTTGTGCGATACCTCAGCAGCCGCCATCGCAGCCAGCGGACTGCTCCGTTTGTCACGCTTTCATCACGACCCTATTAAGGGCCACCTCTACTGGGCCACTGGCATCCGCATTCTCCGCACGCTTTGCGAATGGCACTTGGGCAGGGAGCGCGGCTATGAAGGCATCCTAACCGGAGGGGTCTACCACATTCATAAGAATCTCGGCATCGACGAATCTGTGATGTGGGGTGAACACTACTTCGTGGAAGCGCTGGAGCACGCGTTAAGGAAATAGTCTATGTCCCGTTACGCAATAGGAATCGACTACGGTACCGAATCAGGCCGCGTGATGTTGACCTCGATTGAAACCGGCGAGGAAGCTGCCTGGGCTTTGATCCCGTATCCAAACGGAGTGCTCGAAACCGCCCTCCCCACTGGAGAGAAATTGGGTCACGATTGGGCCCTCCAAGACCCTCGCGATTATCTTCACGTGGTCGAGCAGGGTGTTCCGCAAGTGCTGAAGCAATCCGGGATAAAACCGGAGCAAGTAGTGGGCATCGGTACCGATTTCACCGCTTGCACGATGCTGCCGACCCTTGCTGAGGGAACGCCACTCTGCACTTTGCCCGAATTCGAAACGCGCCCCCACGCCTGGGTTAAATTGTGGAAGCACCACGCCGCCCAACCGCAAGCGGACAAGATCAACCGCATCGGCAAAAAGCGTAAGGAGAAGGCGCTTGAGATGTACAACTGGGCTCACTCCTCGGAATGGTTTTTCGCGAAGGCCCTGCAGATTGTTGAGGAAGATTTCGCGGTTTACGAGAAGGCGGGCAAGCTAATCGAAGCGGCCGATTGGATCGTCTGGCAACTGACAGGTAATGAACGCCGCAACGAATGCACTGCGGGTTATAAGGATATGTGGCTCAAGGGCGACGGCTTCCCTTCGAAGGATTTCTTCGCAGCTCTCGACCCGCGCATGGCCAACATCGTCGAAGAAAAACTGGCGACAACGTTCTATCCACTGGGTTCAAGAGCCGGGGGCCTTACGGCCGCGATGGCCGCCAAGACTGGTCTGCTTGAGGGCACGCCTGTAGCGGTCGGCCACATTGACGCGCATGCCGGCGTGCCGGCTTGTGGCGTCACCGGCCCAGGCGTTTTGGTCATGATCATGGGTACTTCGCTCTGTCACATGCTGATGGCGAACGAGCGACGGATCGTTGAAGGCGTTGCGGGTGTGGTTGAAGGCGGCATTGTTCCGGGGTATTACGGCTACGAAGCGGGCCAAGCCGCGGTCGGCGATTTGTATGGTTGGTTCTTCAAGGCCTTCGGGGTTAAGCCCGACGAGATCACGGCAAAGGCCGCGGCGCTCCGTCCCGGGCAAAGCGGACTAGTGGCCCTTGATTGGTGGAACGGGAATCGTTCCGTGTTGATGAACGCCGACCTAAGTGGAGTGCTTGTGGGCGCCACGCTCAGCACCGGGCCCCACGAAATTTACCGAGCTCTGATTGAGGCCACGGCGTTTGGCACGCTAACTGTCATCCGGGCTTTTGAAAGGGAAGGGATACAGATCAACAGGCTGATGGCATGCGGCGGTCTGCCCGAAAAGTCGCCGCTGGTAATGCAGATCTTCGCCGACGTGACCAACCGGACTATCGAGTTGCCGAGATCGCTGCAAGGCTCAGGTTTGGGTGCGGCAATGCATGGGGCCGTTTCTGGTGGGGCATTCGCCAACATTGCCGAAGCAGCCGGAAAGATGGGTGGAGCCAGCGGTCAAGCCTATGTCCCCAACCCCGAAGCCAACAGGATTTACACGCAATTGTACGAACAATACCTGGCCCTGCATGACTGGTTTGGCCGCGGCGGCACGGACATCATGAAGCGCTTGAAGGCAATCCGAGCCGGCGCATAAAGTAATCCAAAACTTTTTGGCGGACTTTTCTAAATCTCTCGCCTGTCATGGTGAGGCGCCTAAACACCATGTCAATCTCTTGCACTCTAGCCGACACCCCTGACCTGAAAGACCAGGTCTACCGACTACGCCACGCTTGCTACCTAGGCAAGGGGGCCATCGAAGCGCGCCCCGACGGCCGGTTTGTCGACCCCTACGACGAACATCCCAATCACTTCAGCTTTCTCCTCAGGGCCGAATCTCCGCAGCCGCTTGCCACCGTCCGGATCAGCGTCGTTCGCCCCGACCTTGGTTGGACATCTTCGCCCGCGCGAAAAGTCTTCGGCGACCATTCGGCATTCGAAATGATGGCTCAAGGCTCCTTCGTCGAAGCAAGCCGCCTTTGTTTTGCCGAGCAAGCCCGGCGCGATGTTCTGCTGCGTCTGATCGGCAACATGGCGGCCCTCGCCGATTTCTACGAAGTGGACTGGTTCATGGCGTGCCCTCGCGTCGAGCACACTGAGATCTACGAACGGATGTTCGGATTTAAGAGAATGGCAGCGCCACGCAAGTACTTCGGGGTGGGCTTTGAAACCGCTCTGCTGGGTATCAGCCGCATAGACTTATTAAACTACACAAGCGGTGTAAGAGCGATGCGAAAGGCCCACCAGGAGGCCTTTACCCACATCAGCAATCTGCTACGAGGCTTCAGTTCAGCCATGATGAGTCCGCTTGCCTGAGTAGTCTATAATGGACCAGAAGTTGTTCCTTCTCGCCATAACGGGCGACACATTTCGTTCGGTCGACCTGCGAGGCCGCATTGTGGACGCGACCACAACCGAACCCCAGTGCCGCCAGTTGCGGGATTGGTCATTGATGTTGAACAGGCTTGAATTGCCGGATGAACTGCTGCATCCGCCACTCCAGCCGGCTCATCCCAAAGCTCCTGGCTTCGTCCAGAGCTTTTTGATTTCCCCATTTGTCATGCGCGATTCTGTAGCAGGCAATTACGGTACCGGTGCGATCCTTGCCGCGCAAACAATGGACGTAAACCGGGCCGGGCTCTGTTTCAAGCAGTTGCAGAATCTTACTGATTTGCTGCGAACTCGGTTCCGCAATTGCACTCATCGGCTCGTGGATGTAGCGAATACCAAGTTTCTCCACTATGGTTTTCTCACTGCGGTCCACTCCGGCCCGCAGATCGATCACGGTTTTGACTGAGAGCTTTGACAGTTCTTCGAACTCTTTCCCGGTGGGTTGGCCGCCCCGAAGAACGCGATCATCCACGGTGTGGAAATTTCTCACCGTGATTGGCCCCGCGGACAGAGCGGACAACGTAACGAATATCGCGGCAAATCTGATCATAATTTGAGGTTAACACCAACAAACTAGCGCTGCTGTCCAAGCAGATATTTTGACTAGCCTGACTAACCGGGCATCCCTTCGAGGCCTCCAAGGGCGAACCCCTCGCACATGAGGTGGAGTTGCCTATAGTCTTGCCACATCACTTGTTGCCGGAAGTCTTTTTCCAGCGCATAGACGTAGATGTCCTTAATCGTTTTCTCCCGCTCGGTGTAACGATCTTGCCGGCCGCGCCCCTGGGTTTGTCCCACTAGAACCCAGTTGGCGGGCGGTAGCTGACACCCGAGAACTGGCTCCGGTCGAGGAAACTTTCCACCAGCCAGGCTTACCACACCATGCAACTGAGCGCGCCGCTATTCGGCGTCCCATCCAATCCAAAGGTCCCGGGCAGCCAATTGCAGCGCGGGCGCCGCAAACCTGAACGCCCTCAGAAAGCCGTGTGCGGAACTCACCAGGTAACGAATCCGCCGTCCAACCAACGGCCCGGCTCCCTGCGGATGTTCGTCAATCATCAGTTCGATCCAGATGCGCATATGGGACTCCTGCTCGACCAGGATCAACTCCAATCCGTCCACCAGGCCCACCTGCTCAACCACTCCCTCGGGTTCCGGCACGGGTTCGGACAACCATCGCGGAGAGGGATTGCTCTCTTGCATCTCTGACGGTGGAAGTTGGAACCAGCCCTGGGCTTCCAAATCCCGCAAGGCTTTCAGCAACCAGCGATCTGGTTTTGCCCACCGCGGGTCTTGAAACTCAGACTCCTGGCAAAGATAATCGGCCAATTCGGTCGCGACAAACACTCGTCCTCGTCGAGCAGCAGCTGGCTAATATAGTCAATGGTCTCCGGCCTCGACAGTGTGCTCTTAATCTGATTCCATGTGCCCATGCTGAAAGTATGTGAACAGTGTTGGGTTGGAGTTTCCGATTCGAGCAGACGCAACTATGCGGCTGGCATGAATTGAAAGTTTCCGGTCGCTTGGTTCTTCTTCCCTCAGCACCGCCAACCATAACGGTGTTGCCTTTCGTTAAAGGCCCATTCCTTGAGTTCCCCAACCCCTGGAATGTTTCGGGTTTTTCGAGCTTCACGACCGGTCAACTTTATTGGTAATTGGACTACCGCGCGGACTTTATCCGTAGAAGGTTTGCTGGCCAGCAAAGTAATCTTCTGGTTCAAACATAGCGCATTGGAAAAATGATTCGACGAGCGGAATTGAGTAAGTGGTTTGTTTTGAATGAACGAAAGTTTGAAAGGGCTTGTGATCGTTTACCGGCCAATCTCCGATCTGCTGTTTCAATGCAGCCAAGGTATTTTTTCAGAGGTTTGTTACTCTTTGAGCCCCGAAAAGGGGCGGGCCAATCCAAGCGACCGAGGCATTCAAGAGATGGAGACTGTGATTTCTGAAATGCTGGCCTACGTGTATTAGTATTGGCCGAGAGAACGAAGTGCCGGGCACATTGAAATGCAAGTGGCTTCTCGTGCGACAGGCGTAGCTAATCCATGCCTTCTTGCAGTGTGAGAAACGTAGCCAAATCTCTGGCCCCGTGAACGATGCTGACCACCTGAATCGGCCTTGTGTCACTTTGCAAATTCTTTGGCGTAATACTTTGCACGCTATTTGGCGTAAGCCCTCGCTAACAAC
>JANXXI010000053.1 GCA_025350695.1 Acidobacteriota bacterium | reverse complement strand
GCGGCACGCTCCCGGTCTTCTACCAGCAGCGAGGCGAGATCATCCGGCAATTGGAGGCGCTGGGCGTGGCCAATGTAGAAGTAGACCAAAATACGAATCGGGCTCTGGCGGCCGTAACTGGTATGATGGCCGATACTCGTGGGCGCTGGGTTCTGGAGCAGCGCAAAGAAGCGCGGTCGGAATGGGAACTGACCGGCGAGATCGACGGCTACCTTCGCTCGGTGAAGATCGACCGCAGTTTCGTGGACGAACATGGCGACCGGTGGATCATCGACTTCAAAACCGGGGCACATGAGGGCGCTGACGTGGATGCATTCCTCGACAACGAAAAAGAACGTTATAGGGCTCAGTTGGAAAGTTATGCGCGGCTGGTCTCGGCTTTCGACAACCGGCCCATACGGTTGGGTCTCTATTTTCCGTTACTGAAAGGATGGCGCGAATGGACCTTCGAACGGGCTATGACCGCTTCCGGGCAATAAGGATCAGCGATTGGCCCAGCGGGAAGCGCCAGCGCCTGCCCAACCAAGCGGCCTCTGCATTTAGGGCCGCGTAAAGGAAGCGATCGAGCCATCCGGCAACCGGCTGTACTCCACTGCTGGGGGATTCACCGGACAAAGGCTCAATAATTCTGAATTTCACAAGGGCCACGGGCATCAAAACGGTGTTGGCGTACGAGCACCAATCGACCTCAAGACCTTCCGCCGAAACTAATTTTATGAGCCGCGAGCGAGTGAAGCGCTGACGTTCCATGGCATGGATTGAGTGATGGCTTCGCAGAACATCGAGAGCCGAGAGGCGCAAGATGAGGTAGCCATCGGGCTTCAACACTCGCTTAAACTCCGCAAGCGCCTTCCGCTCTTCACCGCGCGGGAAATGGACGAGAACATCCATCGAAACGACAGCATCAAGGGAGGCGGACGCCAGAGGGAGTACTCCAACATCGCATTGAACCAGATTTTGGAGTCCCATCGCTTGGCCATAGGACAGACCTTCGGAGCCAAGATCGGCAGGCACGATACGCCATCCATACCGTTGGGCCAAAACCTTTCCAAAATGTCCTGTTCCACATCCGGCTTCAAGGATCAGGCGACCGGGGGGGAGTGCGGAGCGCAGCGGGTCCATTAGAGCAAACATGATTTGGCGCATGCCCCGGTACCACCAGAAGTTTTCTTCTGATGCCGCGATGAAGTCGAATTCGGCGGGGTTCATTCGGAGATGGCTACTGGAACTGACGCCAACAATTCTTGCGCCCGAGGCCAATCCCTGGATTCGAGATAATTTGGAAGATGAAGGCGGAAGTAACCGAGGGTCTTTTTCAAGCCCTGGCGGAAAGTGGTTGTCGGGGCCCAACCGAAGTCACCCATCAGCCTGGATGAATTTGTATGATAACTTCCGATGTCGATCGTCTTCAGGTCGCTGGGGAAAGGTTTATGTTCCACCTTGACGCCAGATTCAGATGCCATGATGGATCCGATTTCAGACAGCGACAGGGCCGCCGGCCCGCCAAGATTGAAAACGCGGTGCTCCAATTTCGGGGCGCAACCTGCGGCGAGGAAAGCTTCGACGGCATCATCAACAAAAACCGGATCGCGCAACTGTGTACCGTCGCCAAATATTTCGATGGTATCCCCAACCAGAGCCTTACGAATGAAGTTGCCAAGGAAGCCCTGGCCTGTTACATTCAATGCCATTCGAGGACCATAGACATTGGAGAGGCGAATTACGCAAGCATCCAGCGCGCCGGACCGGGCGAATAAGGCGTGATAGGAATCAGCTGCCGCCTTGTGGATACCGTTAAAATCTACTGGCTCTACCGGGTGCAACTCATCCATCGGAAGATAGCGGGGCACGCCATAAATCTGCCGCGTTCCTGCATGGACCATACGAACGCCTGCAACATTCCGGGCGCAGGCTTCAAGGAAATTAAGCTGCGCAACGGTATTGAGCTTCATGTCTCGGACGGGATCCTTCATCGAACGGACATGACTAATTTCGCCAGCCAAATTAAAAATAACATTCGCAGTTGCAAGTAAGGCTGGAACTTCTTCAGCCTGACCAATGTCCCTAACAAGGACATTGATACGCCCGCCAGCCGGAGCCAGATTATGACGATTTGCGCCACAGCCTTGAACGGCTGAGTCAAAAATGGTTACCCTTGCCCCTTCTTCGACGAGGCGAAGAGATAGATTGGAACCGATAAAGCCCAGCCCGCCAGTAACAATCACATGCTTGTCGCGATAACGCATTTCGGAGTTTTCCCTATCTTGGCGCGTGAGTCGCGGTACTAGTTATTCTACACTGTTACGCGGCTAACATTTCGCGCCATTTTTGGTCTTCACTTTCTTGATCGTACCCTTCAGTATCGGACACCGCCTCGGCCGCACAGGTCACGGAGAATACTTCGGACTCTTCTCTGAGAGAGTTGGTCATTTCAATTAGCAGCAAAGTGGCCAAGTGCTCCCAATTATGAGAAGCATAGAGCCGCCTCAGCCGAACTGGAAAATCGTGGCTGAACGCTCTGACGATACTTTGGAACTGCGCGAGTTGGCGAACTGGCGAGAGCCCGGCAGTCAAACGCAATTTGGCCAAATCGAGCGACACACGCTGGGCTAAGTCCACCAAATCAGCCTCGCCAGAAAATAACGAATTCAGATGACCTCGATTGTACTCGGCTTGCTGAACTCCTTCGGCCGCGTTATCTGGAGCATAGCGGGCAACCAGCCTGGGCCGTCCCATTGCGGCCAGCGCCGGGGCAATCTTCTTCAGGTAAGTGGGCAATCCGCGACGATAGGATTT
Source organism: Acidobacteriota bacterium (assembly GCA_025350695.1). Classification (GTDB taxonomy): domain Bacteria; phylum Acidobacteriota; class Terriglobia; order Bryobacterales; family Bryobacteraceae; genus JANXSF01. Next base: position 56,442 of record JANXXI010000053.1, on the reverse strand, counting down.
ACTCGCTTTCTCCATGGATTCGTCGTCCAGAATGTCGTAACTGAAATCGCGAATATTTTTGGCTTGGGGGGCGAAGCTGGCAGCCCAAGCAAACATCGGCCAAGCTAGGCTTGCGTCAGTGAATCGATCCCGTTCCGTGAAAAAGACGAACGGCGCCCAGAAGCGCATGGCGCGACGCATTGCCACCGAAAGCCGGGAGTAGACGGGCAGAAAATTGCGGTTTCGCTCCGGAAAGGTATTTCGCCAAGCAGCCTCGCCACGCTCGGTCAAAACAATAGAAGCGCTTGCGCGAACAGCGCGGCGATTGTCGATTGAGCCCGGCGTTCCGGCCAATTCCGGAAACCAGGGAAGGTATGCCCCGGCGGCGGCTTCACTCTTATGGGTAAAGCAGACTGTAGCGGGGATCGCGCTTTCGAATTGTGAACTTGCCATCAACGTTACACATTGCCGGAAGAACTCATCCTCGAATTCCTGATCTTGACGAACTAAACGAAAGACGCCAGGCGCGTCGCAACATAGCTTTGTAGTTAGAAGAATCTCTCCCGCCGTGGGAAGCTCCTTGCGCCCGATAAAGGGCAAGTGAAGCTCAATGGGGCCAGCCGGAAGTTCGTCCGCTACTCCTTCCAGAAATAGCCGGGCCTCATCGGCCAGAGGATGCCCAAGCAACTGCTCCACTGAATCGGCAAGACCGGAAGTGGTGGCATTGATCGAGAATGGGTAAGCCAGTGGAGCATGGGCCGAAGCCCGCACCCAGTGAAGGAAAATGCAGTTCGAAGAATTTGTCGTGTGTGGCATAAGGTTTTATTGGCGACTTCACTATAGCGCCTTGGTTTGGGAAAACGGCTCATGAAAAGTCGTCCACGCAAACATTTTTGCCAACAACCCTATTCACAACAACGCCTTACGGACAACTACCTACCTTCACAATTCACTTGTGACCAGCTATTTTTGTCTCACGAAAAAGCGGCGCAATTCGGGTTCAAGCGCAGGTGTGCAGGCCAGGCAGTTGCCGGCATAAATGCTGGAGCCTCCATCCATATTGAAAAATTTGCCGCCCGCCTCCTCAATCAAAACCTTCAGTGGAGCCAGATCCCAAGGCTGCGAAGTGGGTTCAAGCCAAGCGTCCGATTGACCAGAGACCAACATCATGCAATCCGGCCCGCCCCCCTGGCTCCGCACCGACCAGAACTGCCCCATCCACTCAACAAGCCCCTTGCTCCAGGCAAATTGATTCGCTTTCTGCAGGCTATTGGCGCACAACACGGCCTTCGAAATATCGCGGATAGTGGAAACACGAATGGGAAGGTCATTGCAAAACGCGCCGTGACCCTTTATCGCCGTGTAGGTTTTCCGCAATACAGGAAAGTGGCAAATTCCGGCTTTAACATCGCCATCCACTTCAAGCGCCATCAACACCGCCCACAAGCCATTGCCGCGAACAAAATCGCGAGTGCCGTCCAACGGATCGATGATCCACTTGCGGCCGTTGGTGGTGGGTTTGTTTGCGCCTTCCTCGCCCAGCAGACCGTCGGCCGGAAACTCCTTCGCAAGCTCACTTACGATTAACTTCTCCGATTCTTTATCTGCAATCGTTACCGGAGAATCGTCCAATTTGTCTTCCGCTGTTATGCCTTGCTCCGCATAGCGCAAGATCAGCGCTCCCGCCTGTGCGGCAATGCGGCGCATGGCTTCCATTTCTCTTGAAAATGACATTACTTTCATTCTACGTTTTCGCAGCCTTTTATTCCATGTTTAGAAACCCCTGGCCGTGTTAGCATGAGCCCTTATGGCACCGCGATCAGTTTATTCACTACTGGACGAAGCAGTCGACAAATGGGGTAGTGCACCAGCGCTGCATCAGCCGATAGGCAACCAAAAATACCGAACCTACACGTGGATTGAATATCGGGAAGCTGTTCGTGAGATTGCAGCTGGCCTGTGGGAGATGGGCATTCAGCGCGGCGATGTAGTTGGGCTAGGGTCGGAGACTCGCGCGGAATTCTACGTCGCCGATTTAGGAGTCATCGCTTGCGGGGCGGCATCGGCCGCGTTGTATGTGAACTCACCAGCTGCAGACCAGGTCGTTTTATTAAAACGGTGCGGCGCGAAGTTAATTTTCGTTGAAGACGCGAAGATGATGAAGTCGTTGAAAGCGGCGGGTGGAGATACCTTGGGCGTTCCATGGGTACTAATGACAGGACAAGCGGAGGGCGCATCAACACTAGACTGGCTACGGGAGAACGGACGTAAAGCCCTAGCCGCCGATCCTGAGCTGTTTTCAAGGATTCGCGCCAACGTCACCGCCGAGGATTTCGCCATTTTGTACCTCACTTCCGGAGCCACGGGCGAACCGAAAATGGTTTGGAACACGCACCGCGCGCTTGTCGCCAATGTTGACATGGGACCCGGCATCCTCCCCAATGTAACCCTCAAAGATTGCGCCCTTGCGTTCTTGCCTTCTGCTCATATCGCCCAACGCATAGGCATTGAACTCTTACCCCTTCGCATGGGCATCCAAGTGTTTTTTTCCGAAAGCTTGGCCCGCATGCCCCATGAGTTCAAGACGGTGAAACCCACGCTTTTCCTGGCCCCGCCACGTGTTTGGGAGCGAGTTTATGCCAGCGTCCGCACGGAGATTCGTAAGCGAGGCGCCGTTGCCCGCAAAGTCTTTTACGCCGCACTTGGTGTTGGCGCGCAGGTGAGCCACTACAAGCAGCAAGGTAAACCCGTGCCCGGCTGGTTGAACAGTGCTTGGAAGCTTTCCGATAAGGTTGTCTTTTCGAAAATTCGGGAACGTTTCGGCGGGCGCATTCGCTTTGCCATTTCTGGCGCCGCGCCATTAGGCCGTGACTTGGGTGAATTTTATGAAGCTATCGGCATGCCCTTGATGGAAGGCTATGGGTTGACCGAAGGCGGCATTGTTTGCTTAAATGCATGGGATTCGGTTAGGCTGGGTACGGTCGGCAAACCCCTCAATGGCGTGGAAATTAAGTTGGCTGACGACGGCGAGTTGCTTGTCAGAAGCCCGGCGCTTGCCAGTAGCTATTTTCAAGACCCGGTCGCTACAGCCGAAGTGTTTCGGAACGGCTGGCTCCACACCGGAGACTTAGCCGAGATTTCACCCGATGGCTACGCATCCATCACCGGCCGCAAGAAAGAGATGATTGTTTCCTCCAACGGGAAGAAGATTTATCCTATCAAGTTGGAGGCGCTATTCAAGACCGAGCCAATTGTGAGCCAGATGCTTTTGGTTGGAGACAACGAGCAATACGTTTCGGCCTTGTTCACAATCAATCCCGCCGCCGCGGAAGCAATTCCTGGAATGAAAGGTAAGTCGATTGAGGAACTGGCGGCCGCGCCAGAAGTGTTGGCCGAAGTGAAACGGGCCGTGCAAATGGCCAACAAGCAATTAGCCCAGTACGAACAGATCCGGAAACATACGGTGTTGCCTCGCGAGTTCACCATCGAAAACGGCGAGATGACACCAACAACGAAAGTGCGCCGGAAGAAAGTACTGGAAAACTTTAAGGAACAGATTGCAGCGATGTATTCGTCAAAGGAAGATTTGTAATCGTGATATTCCGCGCATCTTCATCGTCCACATAAGTGATGCGCACTTCCACACGCTTGGCGGGCATCAGTTGCGGAAACCGTTCGCCCCATTCAATGACAACAATCGCATCGCGATCGAAGATTTCGTCCAACCCAAGCGAGGCTACTTCGCGCGCTTCCTCCAGCCGGTATAAGTCGATGTGGTAGAGCTTCGGCGGATCGCCGTATTCGTGAATCAACGGGAAAGTGGGGCTGGAAACTTCATCAGCCGACCCTACACCCAACTCTTCCACCATCCCCTTGGTAAACGTGGTCTTCCCTGCCCCGAGGTTGCCTATTAGTAAGACCACCGCTCTACTAGGGAGGCTCCGCGCTAAGGCGCTCCCGGCGTCAATTGTTTCCTGTTCAGACCGACTGTAAAGCACGAATCGCTCCGGGAAGATAATCCACCAACTCGCTGGCGAGCAGGCCCTGTTCGGTCTTGTCCTGGGCTCCCAACTCACCGCAAAGGCCATGGAGGTAGACAGCCGCACGGACCGCCAATTCAACGTTCTTAGGATGCTGGGCAATCAAGCCTGCGATGAGGCCAGTAAGCACATCGCCGCTACCGCCTTTCGCCATCGCGGGAGATCCAGTTGGGTTAATGAACACAAGGCCGTCCGGCAATGCAATCAACGTACGTTGGCCTTTCAACACTACGATTGCATTTCGCTTCTTTGCCAACTTTTGCGCCGCACCCAAACGGTCAGCCTCCACATCCTCCACGGATCGACCCAGCAAGCGGGCCATTTCACCGGGATGCGGCGTCAACACCGCTGGGGCGCGCGAAGCCTTCCAGTCAATGTCGGCCAATAGATTAAGTGCGTCCGCGTCGATCACCATCGGGACAGTCGAGGCAGCCAGCAATTGCACCAGCAGCACACCCGCCTCATGAGACTTTGCCAAGCCCGGCCCAACGGCTATCACAGTCTTTCCTGGCGTGGCCGCCGCCGCATCCCACAAGTTGTGCCCCATCAAATCGGGAGCAAGTTCCGCCGCTTCTGAAGCTACAGTGACAAGGCCTGCCCCTATCCGCAGCGCCGACAATCCGGACATCTTGATAGCCCCGGTCTTTCCGGCGGCGCCGCCTACAAAAAGGACGTGGCCAAAGCTGCCCTTATGCGCTCCTCTTTGCCTTGCCGCAAATAGCGCCGTGAATTCGACTGGCTCGCTCAGTGACAGCCTCACTGACTCCATCAACGATTCCGGACTGCCGATCTGCTTCACCACCAACGTGCCGATGGAATCGCAATTTGGCGGCAACACATGGCATCGCTTCGGAGCCGTGAAGGTTACGGTCAAGTCCGCTCGGGCAAATTCACGTTCAGTCCAGTTGGAATCGCTAGCCATGCCCGACGGAAGGTCCACCGCCACCACCTTCGCCCAAGGGAATTGAGAATTGATCGCCCGAATGGCATCCAACGCCGCCCCGCGAGCCGGTCCAATGATGCCTGTGCCCAGCACTGCATCCACCACAATGGTTACCCGCGCCGCATCAGAGGGAAGCTTGTTGTGCACCGGCACCCCCGCCGCTTTCAGCATCTTCAGATTAACGGCGGCATCGCCGGTGAACTCAGCTTCAGCGTGCACCAACATCACGTGTAACGCCGCTGGGTTGTGACGCACGGCCAATATGCGCGCAATCGCCAATCCGTCGCCTCCATTGTTGCCCTTGCCGCAAATCACCACGACATGATGACCGCGAATAGGGCCGCACAGGCGCACCATTTCTTCCACCACCGACTGAGCGGCATTCTCCATGAGAATTACTCCCGGGATGCCCGCTTCAATGGTTAGCCGATCCACTTCCCGTATTTCGGTGGCAGTCAGCACCTTCATCGCTTGTCCTCGGTCAGCAGCTTTTCCAGTTGCCGCAATTTCTCTGCAGGGCCCATTACGATTAAGTGCTCGCCGGAAACAATTGGCGCCTCCGCGGGTGGGTTGAATTGCATCTCGCCATTGATTTTCCGAATAGCTAGAACAATCACCCCAAGGTCCCGGCGCAGTTGCGCTTGACCGAGTGACTTTAAGTGGAACTCGGAATGCTCAGCCACTTGCACTTGCTCAATGCGCACGTCCATACCCATCGTGCTGGTTGTGAAATCGAGGAATTCATGAACATGCGGGCGAAGCAATGATTGAGACATCCTGGCCCCAGCCGTGGAAAAAGGCGCATAGATAACGTCGGCTCCCGCCCGCTGCATTTTCGCCTCGGCCTCTTCTTCACTCACCCGCGTCGCTACTCGCAATTTTGGATTTAGACTTTTAGCCGATAGCACCAGGAACAGATTGTCGGCATCGGTTCCAAGCGTGGAGATGACGCCCAAGGCGCGATCAATCCCAACTTCACGCAATGTCTCGTCCCGGGTGCAATCAGCTTGCACCGCAAGGAACCCCAGGTTCATCGCCATTTCCACCTTTTCCTCATTCTTATCAATGATGATAAATGGCGCTTTTGCAGCCGCCAGTTCCCGCGCCGCGCCGCGTCCCATCCGGCCGTACCCGCAAAGGATGAAATGATTCTCCATTTTTTGGATCATCCGTTTCGCTCTCCGTTTTTCAAAATAGTTCGATAATTCCAGCTCCAGGACGGTTTGCGTCAAAGTCCCCATCGCGAGCAAAAGCGCCAACACCCCAGTGATGATGATTCCAACGTTAAAAACGCGGCCCGATTGCGAAAGCGTTCCGATCTCACTGTAACCAACCGTTGTGATGGTCACCAGAGTCAAATAAAACGCGTCAAAGACCGTGTAGTGATCAATGAGGACGAAGCCGATTGTGCCGGTCAGCAAAATCGCCGCCAGAATACCGAAGATGAAAAGGGCGCGCCTCCAAAGCCTGGTGATCTGTTTCACCCTAACTTTTCCTCACGATCAACAGAGTCAAATCGTCGCGCGATTCCGGAGCGTGTGTCCATTGCTCCACGGCCGCTGCGATCTTTTCGAGGATCTCCGTCGATGTCAGTTGTGAATTGCGCACCACCAATTCGGCTAGTCGATCTTCACCATACATCTCGTCATAAGCGTCCTCCGGCTCAGTAACCCCATCGGTGTAGAACACAATCATGTCGCCCGGCAGCATCTGTAAAGTTGACTCAGTGTAGGGTGCGTGCGGGAACAAACCAACCACCATGCCGTTCACTTCAAGTTTTTCAATTTTACCGTCGCGGATCAGAAGAGGCTGAAGATGGCCACCGTTCGTGTAGTGCAGCTCGGAAGTGGTTTCATCGTAGATGCTCAGGAAAAACGTCGCGTACTTTTCAGGTGTCGTATTCGCACAAAGGTGCTTGTTCAACTGGCCCACAAGTTGGGCGGTAGAAATCCGCTGGCCCAACGCTTCCTCGCAAAAACGGAGTTGCGTGCGCACCGTCGAAGCCAATGCCGCCATAAGCAATGCGGCGGAAATTCCCTTGCCGGCAACATCGCCAATCGCTACCGCAATGCGGCCTTCCCCAACAGATTGGTAATCATAGTAATCGCCAGAAACACTAAGCGCTGGAATGTATTTTGCAGCAACGTGGAACCCTTCGCATACCGGCGTCTTAGTTGGATAGAGCTGAGCCTGCACCGCGCGGGCGATCTCCAGTTCCGCTACGATTCGTTCTTGTTGTTTGGCTACCACCAGTAATTGCTCAACCTTGGTGGTCATCTCATTGAACGAGCCGCTCAGTGACGCCAACTGATCGTTTCCACTGATCGGAATCTTGGACCGGAAGTCCCCGCCGGTCACCCGGACCGTGCCTTGGTAAAGATCATGCACCGCCCCGGTGATGGATCTGGAAAGAGAGATGCCGATCATCAGGGAAATGAGTTGAATGAAGAGGAAGACGACCAATATCCCGTAAAGCGGCGATAATAGCTCCGATTGGTCGTAATCGGCCTTGTCCGAAAAGATCACGCGAGAGACTGCCGAGATTCTACTGAACAGCGCCAGATACGGTTTCGCGTATACGTTCGGCGAATCCCATAGCGCGGCTTTGAAAATTTTCGCGTGAGAAATCTCTGCATCAAAGCGGCTCATGGCCGGGGGGATTTCATTGCTTATGCGAATTCCCGAATCCTCAGCCTCATGAAGACGCATCGGCTGTTTGGATCCTGGTTCGGGAACAATGGCGACTTTCCCTATGTGGGGAACCAATCCAGCCAGAAAATTGGCGGTAATTGGCGATAGCAACGTAACCTCGTAGTCGTCCAACAGCTGATGAGTCCAAAGGTAAAGTAGTCCATCTTTCACCAGTAGGCCGGACACGTTTTTCCAACCGCGTGGAGGATGAGCCAACTCAGAATCAACCGGCAATAGAACATTGTTGCCCTTGCTCAACAGAAGTTCCGCACCCGGAAAGCGATCCTCAAGGGAGGCTTCAAAACGCATCGCCGAATCATGGCGGCCCGCTTGCTCTAACCTCAGCAGCGAATCGCCCGCGGAACGAACCTGACCAACATGCCTGTCGAATTCGGTAGAAACCAGATAAATGGAAACTTGCTGCGATAGAATTTCCGCGCTATAGCCGGCGGCCCGCAGGATAAGCAAAATCGGAACGACTGCAATAAACAGGTAAGCAACAATCAGCCTGTTCCGCAAACGCCATGTCGCTTTTTTGAATAAGTGTGGACCTACGCGGATAGCTACCCAAATCCACAACCAGAGAACGATAACCGTCGCAGGAACCAAAACCAGCGGGTGTGGAAACAGCCAAAAGCTGAGCGCCCATATGGATCCAAACAGCGCCAGGGCTATCTCCGGCTTGCCCAGGAAAGGGCGCACGGAAAGCCACAGATATTCCGGTACACTGTGGGGCTCTGGTGTCATCCTATTTCAACGATTCAGCAATGGCTGGGGTTTCCAATTCCCGCTGCGGCAAGGGCTTCTTCGGATGCAAATAATTCTCGGTCAGGAAATCCTTTAATGCCGCGTAAGCCTCTTCAGGCGTATCCACAAAGCGGAACAACTCCATGTCTTCAGCGCCAATCACGCCGTGCTTAACCAGAGCATCAAAATTCACCACTTCTTTCCAGAACTCGGTACCGTACAGGATGGTGATCATCTCCTTATGCAGTTTCTTGGTCTGAGATAGCGTCAGCACCTCAAACAGTTCATCCATCGTTCCAAAGCCGCCTGGAAACACAACCAACGCCTTGGCCAGATAGGAGAACCAAAACTTGCGCATGAAGAAATAGTGGAACTCAAAGCTAAGCTCCGGCGAAATGTACGGATTCGGATACTGTTCAAACGGCAGACGGATGTTCAACCCTACTGTTTTCCCGTTGGCGTCGTGTGCCCCGCGGTTAGCAGCCTCCATAATCCCTGGACCGCCCCCGGTGCAAATTACAAACCTGTGATTGGGATTCTCAAAAGTTTCACACCATTCGGTAATCATCTTGGAAAGCTGCCGAGCCTCGTGGTAATAACGTGACAAGGGGCCTTCTTCCTTGATTCTGGCCGACCCGAAGAAGACAACCGTGTCTCGAATCCTCTCTTGGCGGAATGTGTTCAGCGGCTTTAAATATTCCGACAAGATCCGCAAGGACCGTGCGCCCGCAGTATTCATGAACGCTTCATCCTCATAAGCGAGAGGATTGCGATGGTGTTCTTTCAAAATGTCATCCATTACTTTTGTTTTTCTTTCGATTCCAGTTCAGTAATTCGTTTTTCCAATTGTCGCACTGTCTTTAGCAGGTCACCCAATTTCGTGAAGGCCGTGACCGAACGAAGCCAATCGCGGCTGTCGAAGGCCGGCGAACCGCTGACGACGGCACCCGCCGCAACGTCGTGACCAATGCCACTTTGTGCGTAGACAATAGCGCGGTCGTTGATCGTCAGGTGGCCTGATACCCCGACTTGCCCCGCAAGTAGCACGCTATCGCCAAGAATCGTGCTACCGGCAAGCCCTACCTGCGCGCAAATAATGTTGTCCTCCCCCACAACCGACGCATGCCCAATTTGCACCAGATTGTCCAGCTTCGCGCCTCGCTTAATACGAGTCTCGCCCACAGTTGCGCGGTCAATAGCCGAAAGCGATTGAATCTCCACATCATCTTCGATCACCACAACGCCGCTTTGCACAATCTTGAATTGCGTGCCCTCTTTCGTCTTGGCGAATCCAAATCCGTCGCCACCCACCACCACTCCATTCTGCAGAATCACACCATGCCCGATACGGCAAAATTCCCGAACCACTGAATTAGCGTGGGCCAGGAAATCGTCGCCGATAACCACCCCTTCGTAGAGAACAACCCCGGGATGCAGCACGGCATTGCGGCCAATCGTGACTTTCGGACCAACCACGCAGAACGGGGCAATCGACGCGCCGTCGCTTATTGAAGCTGAAGGATCCACGTAGGCAAGAGGACTGATCCCCGAAGCCAGACGCGGTGGCTGATAGAAAAGCGCCAAGGCCCTAGCGAAATCGTGATAAGGGTTGGCGCTCACCAAACAAGCAATCGGAAAGTCTTTGATCGGTTCCGCCGCAAGGATCGCACTCGCTTTAGTAGCCTTAACCTTCGATGCATATTTGGGGTTCGCCAAAAATGTTAATTGCCCAGTAACGGCCTGTTCCATCCCGGACAATCCGCTGATTTCCAACGTTGGGTCACCCACCAACTGGCATCCCAAGGCGGTTGCAATCTGCTCAAGTAACATTTAACTATTATGCAGGTCAACGGCACGCCTTAGAATCCTGCCCGCCATTCCGAAGCATTGCATCGCTCCGCACCTGCCACTAGCGAGCTTTGGATTATACCGGTGCCGACCATTCCCAGGGGATTAGTCAGTCGCCCGGAGAGTATGTCCATGCGACCACTTGTCTGGAGCATCAATTAGTAGTGGTTCGCAATTGGACCTTAAAACTTCAGCCGGAAAGCAAACTGCAAACTGCGAGGCGCATTGTTCTGACCGCTATCTCGAATCAATTTTCCAAAGTTGGCTGAGGTGGGCGACAAGTTCGGGTCGGCGGAAAACACTGGAGTGTTCAACGCGTTGAACGCTTCGAATCGGAACTGAGCAGACATCCGTTCGTTAATGCGCGTGGTCTTAATGGCGGCGGTGTCGAACGTAGTGGCCCACTGGTCGCGCAAGTTGCCCCATCGCGCCGGACTGGTGGCCAGTTGATTGGCCTGCTTGAGTGCGAACACCGGTTGCTCGCCCGGCAGTACATTGCGGGCCACTCCGTTTGTATCGATGTAGCCGGTTTTGAAGAGGCGGTCCCAGGTTGGGTTTTCCAGGCGCGGGTCGGCCAAAATCGTAACTCCACCGGGAGTTCCCATTGGCGCGCCGGATTGGATCACCGTGTTGAACAGGAACTGCCATCCGCCGGCCAAGCGGCTCAGAATGCCGTTACCGGAATTCAGGAATCGCCGTCCGCGGCCGAACGGAAGTTCATAACTGGGAGCGAGCGAGAAACGTTGCGGGCGGTCAAACGACGTTAGGACCCTGGTCGGAGCGTCGTCCTGCGCGTTCAGATAACCGGTAGCCTGAATATTCTTTGAAAAAGTGTAGTTTGCTGAGTACGAGAGTCCCATGGTGAAACGTTTGCGCGCCGAAACTTGAATGGAGTTGTACCACACCAACCCAGTATTCAGGTCGTTCACAGTGACGCCTGTGAATTGTGGAAAGGGCCGCAAAAGTTGATTACGAGCCACCGTTGGACCATTGATGGTTGTTCCGGGCAGCAGGCCCTCGAAGGGATTCGGCACTTGTGCGCTTAGGAAATTCGGGTTCCCTCCCTTGGTAATGTCGCCCAGCGCGAGATCCGCGACCGATAACGAGTCGATGGATTTGCTGCTCAAAGCGGACTTGGTGCGGGATCCAACATAGGAAATTTGGAAGCTGGTCTTTCCCGGCAATTCCTGTTGAACACCAAAGGAGAACTGCTGCACGTAGGGGTTTCGCACGTTGGGATTGGCGTAGGTTACGCCCTGCCCAAGGAAGGTAGACAGGCCACCGGCGGCGCCTGCCGGTTGCAGGAGTCCGGTTGGGAACGGATTGGAAATGTCACCCGCCGGCGTGCGTCCCGAATCCTGCGTGGAAATGTAGGGAGTGTTCTGGCTGAAGCCTGCGGTTATGCCACTGTCCGTGGGGGCAAGGTAGAAAATTGCCCAACCACCATGAAGAACGGTCTTATCTCGAAGGCGGAAAGCGGCGCCAAGGCGCGGTTGGAAATTGTTCAGGTCCTTATTGAACGGCGAACGTGGCGCACCGTTTTGACCCACGAACCCCAGCCCTCCATAAACTTTCATGCCCGGAAATTTAGCCTGGTTAATCTGGTTGGATATTGGATTGAGTGTTGTAGCAAGGAAGTCACGATCCACCCGGTTGTGACGCTCGGTGACCGGCGCTGTAAAATCCCACCGCATCCCTAAATTCAACGTTAGCCTCCGGGTAACTTTGTAGTCGTCTTGTATCCAAGGCGCAAGATAGATCCATTGGAAAAATGGGTTTGCGGTGAAACCGGCTGAGCCCGAAGCGGGGTAGCCAAGAAGCATGGAGGCGAAGCCATTACCGCTGATGGCGTCCTGCACCTGGAAGTCGGAACGAGTGAAAGCCTGATCGAAACTGAAGATGCCCCGGTCCGCGCTGGGTCTGTACTGGGTGTAGCGAGTGACTCTCGAATCGAGACCAACCTTAATGGTTTGCTTACCCTTGATGATCGACACATTCGGCTGCAGGCTGAGCACCGTTGTCGGTTCGAAAGTAATGTTTCCCGACGAGTTGCCAAGCGTGGTCGCGCCGTTAATCGCAAGGCTGGGCAGCAGCGTACGCTTATTCAACTGGCTGACCAAGGACGAGGGCCATCCGAATTGGGTACCGCTAAAGGCATAATCAGAAGGCCCAATTTTTTCGGCCCAGTAGGTGAGCGAGGCCCGAACGTCGAGTATGATGTTCGGCGTAAGCACCGTCACGGAATCAACCACGCCACCGTTACTGTATTTGCCGCCATCGCGATGATCGCCTCCAATTCCGGGAAGTGCGTTTGAGGTGCGAACCTGTACAAAGTTGCTCCAGGACCAGCGGGCGTACACGCGCTCCTTTTCGCTGAAATTATGATCCAGCCGCAGGATCGTGTTCGTGAAATTGAACTTCGCAACGTTTTCCGGCGAGAAGAAATTGTTCTGCCAAGGGACCGAGCCCGATGAGGTGGTATTCGGCTCAGGATAAAGTGCCAGGATTTTGGCGCTGGCCGGGTTGATTCGCTCCGTGGGGATTCTGTTGCCCGGGAACGCAGTTCGGATCCACCTGCCAGTGCTATCGGCCCGGCCGGACAAGGGGTCATAGATGGTATAAATCCGCCCGCTGTTATCGACTGTATCCGTGAAGTCCCCCTTGCGTTGGAGTAGCGAGGGAACTGAAGCAAGTTTTTCGGTGGGATACTCCTGATCTTCGCGGTATTTTTCCCAAGCATAGAAGAAGAATGTGCGGTCCTTCCCTTTGTAAATCTTGGGAATTGTTACTGGGCCACCGATGGTGAAGCCATATTGATCGAGCCCACTGGCGGCGGTCGGGTTGCCGTGCGCATTGTCGAGGAAAGAGGTAGCGTTGAACTTGGCGCGCTTCAGATACTCATACACCGAACCGTGAAATGCGTTTGTTCCGCTCTTGATGGAGATGTTGATTGCCCCGCCACCGGTGTGCCCGGACTGTGCGTCGTAAATGCTGGTCGTCACTTTGAATTCCTGCACGGCATCGACGGAGGGAACATGAGCCACAGTGCTGACGCCGTTATAAATCGTATTGTTCGGCGCACCGTCGAGCAGGAATTCCAGTGTGCTGCCAACTCCGCCGTTAACCGACCAGGCGCCGTCGGCGCTATTGGAAAACGGTTTTTGGTCCAAGGTAGAACCCCCGGTGGGAGTGATACCGTTGGCCATCGCGGCCAGCATGATGGGGTTGCGGGTGTTGATAGGCATGTCCACCAGCAATTGGCTATCGATCACCATTCCGCGGTCGGCCTTTTCCGCGTCGACAAGAGGGGCCTCAGAGGTGATCGTAATACGCTCAGTCTGGGCGCCAATGTCGAGTACCACCGGCAGGGAGCCGTCCTCAGCAACGCTGAGTTCGATGTTGGAGCGCTCGAAGGTTTTGAAACCGGTGTGCATGGCGACAAGCTTATATTTGCCGGTATTCAAAAGGAGAAAGCGATAGAGCCCGGTTTCATTGGTGTTGACGGTGAGCGTGACGCCAGTCCCAACGTTAGTAACCTGCATGGTGGCGCCGGCGATGGCGGAACCGCTGGTGTCTGAGACAATGCCGCTGAGGCTGGCGCGAGTCTCCTGTGCCAGGGCGAGCACCGAAATAGCGAAAGCTCCCAACACCAAACGGATAGAGTATCTCGTAGTCTTCACGATGCGTGCTCCTTGCAAGCGGCTCGGATATTTATGCGGCGGTACATCGAATCGTCGCGGCGCCGTATCCCGCCCAAGGTCCCCAAAGCGCTTGTTTAATAGAAATAGTAAGAGAGTCATATCACAGTTTATGAGGCAAAGTCCAGCAGTTGGCCGGCGCTGTTTAGCGATTACCTTGTCACTTCTGGTACAGTGCACAAACGCCAAATCGCGTCCCGCTGCGGAGCCACTGCGATAGCGGTCCGCGCTTCAAACTGCCGCAGCCTGGCATCAAAGCAATCAGCCAAACTATGAGGATCAACACACCGTTCCTCACGATGTCGCGCATGCCGAAGACAGCTTGGCGGCGGTGGAATGGAACTTCCCCCGCAGTAAACGGTACGGCGGCAGTTCACAAATCCAACGGGCGCCCGCCGTGCCATTCACCAGTTCACCAATAATTCCATTTGATTCAAAATCAGCCTCTTAGCCCCTGTTTAAAAACAGGACTCGCTCAGCGCTCTGCTACAACTAATGCAGAGAAGATTACTTTGCTGGCCAGCAAACTTCTAGATGGTAAGTCCGCGCGGTATCCACATTTAAGCAACCGGCCGTGAACGTAAGGAAGACCCAAAGCATTCCATGGATTGGGGAATTCATGGAATGAATCTCACGAGTTTGAGGTAACTCCGTTATGGTGGCGGGGCTGAGGGAAGAATTGCCAAACGGCTGGAAACTTTGTTTTCAAGACGGCGGGAGAGTTGCGTTCAGACGTTACTCAGCTCGCCTTCGCCACGCCCTTGGTTTGGCATTCCTGAGAGCAAAAATAAATTTCGGAAACACCCTTACCCACTTTTCGTGCAGTGGATTCCGGAGTAAAAGTGCCGCAGCTTGAACAGCGGCGCAGCACTTGCGCAATCGGTGTTTGGCCTTGCCCCGGCATGATTGGACCGGATGGCTTGGAGTTGGAAGGTGAAAAAACAGCGCTGAGGATGCTGGAAACGGACGTAATCACAGACTTGAGTACGCTCAACATGAGCAAGGCGGCAATCAGTCCAAAAATGATACGAAACATATTTACTGCCTCCCTCCAGTTTCAGACCGGGGCGGCCAACTGTGGACGCCCCATCTCTTACAGAGGTTACTTCTTCTTCGGAGCTGCCTTTTTTGAAGCCGGCGCGTTCGGATTCTTATATTCCGTCTGGATGCCGGCCTGCATGCCATCCAGCATGGCCTTGGCTCCAGCGGCGTTGGGACCCGTCGGCGAAAGTGCAATGTACTTCTCGAACGCTTCGCGCATACCTTCGGGCGGAACCATTTTGCCATCTGGCGTCATCGTCACCTTAGACGCTAGGCTAACGCCGTATTGATAGTAGGCTTCAGCATAGTTGGGGTCCTTCTCCGTCGCTTTTTTGAAGGCGCTCGAAGCCGGTTCAAGCTTGCCGTTGTTGGTGAGCACGGCGCCCAGGTTGAAGTAATACTTTCCTGCTCCAGCGGGGTCGATCACCGCGGCTTTATCCAACTCGCCTTCCGCTTCAGCAAACTTCGAACCGCGCGCCAACGCTAGAGCATAATTGTTGTGCGTTCCCGCTTCATTCGGGTTAATCTCCAATGCCTTGACGTATGCGTCGTAACACTTTTGCATCGCGGCGTCTTTATCAGCGCCCTGCTTAGTTCCAGCAACCCCGTTGTAAGCTTCCGCCATGTTAGCCCATACCACGAATTGCTTCGGATCCATTACGGCGGCCTTTTCAAAAGCGGCAACGGATTTTTCATAATCCTTGGCCTTCAGCGTTTCCATGCCCTCGTTGAATGCATCGTTCAGTTCTTTGTTCTTGGCCATCGAGGCCGCCCGTTCTTTGGTAGCTTTTTCGAAGGCTTCTTTTTCTTCCTTCGACATTTCTCGCGACTGCTCTTTCGTCAGCGGAGCACCTGTTTCCGCGGCCTTAGCGATTGCCTGCTGTTGCTTCTCCCTGGCGCCAGCCATCTTCTGTAAGTCAAAATTCACTGGGAGCGGATCGCCCATCTTAGAGCGAACGCCCTTAACGGTGTCCTTAACAACGCCGTCAACTTCGCAGGAAATATTGTAGTTGCCGATCGGCAGGCCCGCATGGAACCAATGGCCCTTCTTGTCGGTCTTTACTTTATAGCTTCCCTTGATGTCGGTGCGGTCAAGTTTGATCAAGGCGCCCACAAGTGGCTTACCGTCCTCGCCTTTGACGTCCCCTTCGAGTGAAGTGGTCTGAGCCAACGCTCCACCAGCCAATAACATACCAAGGGCCGATAGCCCAACTAGCTTCTTGAATCGCGTCACTGCGTAAATCCTCCAGGCGGGAAAAATAGGGTTCCTAATGAGGATACTACATCCCCCATACCCAAGTTGACGCGGTGACTAAAGATTTGGTTACGAAACCAAATGGGCCCCTAACTCGTAGGAACTAATATACGAGAGAAGAAAGTGCGAATCGCCCATCGCGGTAAGTGCATCACACTAAGGTAGAAGCTTATTCGGCGGGCGGCCCCAACGCCCTGCTCAGATTTGGATCAGGTTAAAATTGAAGAGGATGCAATTGTTTCAAGTAATAAAGAAGTGGATCATTTCCGCAATCGTTGCAGGCTCCATCGCCCAAGCAGCTTCCGCCTCGCCAGAACCCTTGACGCGAGCAACGAAAGCCTACAACCGCACCGATTATAAAACCGCGATTGATACCCTGCTCGCCGTACCATCCAGGTCCCCACAAGCAAACCTCCTCTTAGGAAAGAGCTATTACATGCAGGGAGTGTTCAAGAAAGCGTCGGAAGTATTCCAAAATACCGTTGTATCCGACCCGGAGAAGTCGGAGTACAACTTGTGGCTTGCCAGAGCATATGGGCGGCGGGCTGAATCCGCAAATCCGCTCACAGCTCCTGGACATGCCGCCAAAGCGCGGCAGTATTTTGAAAAGGCGGTGCAGTTAGATCCAACCAACGGAGAAGCCCTCAGCGATCTGCTCGATTACTATATACAGGCGCCTGGATTTCTGGGCGGCGGTTTGGATAAAGCCGCTGATTTACTCCCCAAGATAAAAGCAGTGGACTCCGCGGAATTCCATTACGCCCAAGCTCAAATTGCCGAAAAGAAAAAGCAATTTTCGACGGCCGAACAACAGTTCCGGCGCGCCATGGAGTTGGCCCCGCGCCAAGTGGGGCGCGTCATCGATCTAGCAAAGTTCCTCTTTCGCCAAGGTAAAGTGAAGGAAGGGGACGACCTATTCAAACAGGCCGAAACCCTGGCCCCGAACGATCCCAAAGTCACGTACGAAAAAGCAAACTCGCTGATCAACACGAAAAGGGATTTGGACGAAGCGAAACGATTATTGCGGGTCTACATGAATTCGCCTCTCACCCCTGACCTGCCTTCGCGCCAGGAAGCTGAAAAGCTTTTGCGTCGCGCGGAAAACGGCGCTTGATCAGGTGAATTACTTCAGCGCGGATCTGCTCCGTTTCAGTCTGAACGCCCTACGAGCTAACAAGGTTCGAACTTTTCTTACCGCACTTGGCCTGATGATCGGCAACGCATCGGTCATTTTAGTCGTCACCATTTCCATCACCAGCCGCGACTATATTCTGGAACAGATCCGCGGATTGGGCTCCAATGTAGTCTTCGCCTATTACCAGGTTGGCAACCGCACCGGAGGGTCGGTTGTGGATGCCGATTACGTGAAAATCGCCGACGTGGAAGCCATGCGCCAAGCCCTCGGCCCTCGCATTATTGCGGCTACCGGAATCATGAACAGCGGCGATCGCATCATGATTCAAGGTAAGGAGCAAGACATCTCCATCATCGGGTCGGACGAATTCTACGCGCCTGTGCGCAACTTGGTTTTGCTGGCAGGGCGGTTCATGAGCGCGGACGATATCACGATGCGGCGGCGGGTGGCATGTCTCACAGAGCGGCTGGCGAAACGTATGTACGGCGGGCGCCAAGCGGCGCTGGGACAAATCATTAAGCTCCATGGCCTGCAATTCACCGTCGTCGGCACATTCAAGGAAAAGACCGAAAGCTACGGACTGTCGGAAATCCAGACCGAAACGATCCTCACGCCAATCACAGTGCTGCGTTATTTTACGCCGGAGGAACGCATCGATCCGATGTACGTGCAAGTGCGCGATCCGGAAGATGTGGAATCGGCGATGGTCCGCATCAAGCAGATTCTCGAATCAAGACACAGGCCCGGAGCCAAATATTACGTCGATAGTCTGAAAGCCATTCTCGATGCCGCTAAGCAAATTTCCCTAATTCTGACGCTGGTGCTAATGATGGTCAGCGCCATTGCCTTACTCATTTCCGGGATCGGAATCATGAACATCATGCTGGTCACGGTCACCGAAAGGACGAAGGAAATAGGCTTGCGGATGTCCCTCGGCGCTCCTCGAAGGGCCGTGCTTTTGCAGTTCTTGGCCGAGGCTGTGATCATCAGCCTGGCCGGTGGAATGGTGGGCATCTTACTAGGCGTTGGCATTCCCTGGATCGCCGCGCTGGTTTCCGGAATCGACATACCGATTTCCGGCATGTCCGTGGCCGTGGCGTTCGGCGTATCGCTTACGGTCGGAGTAGTCTTCGGTCTCTTACCAGCCAGCCGCGCCGCAAAATTGAACCCTACCGAAGCGCTCCGCTACGAGTGATCAGACTAGAATAGTTACTGACATGAAACAACTACTGATTCTTACGCTCGTCGCATCCCTGCCCATTCTCGCAGCGGATGCCAAGACCGCCGATGCTGTTAAGGCAGCCGATAAACTTTGGGCTTCGGCAACCGTAAAAAACGACAAAGCCGCTTTGAACAAAGTGCTGGCGGACGATTTGATCTACACCCACTCAACCGGCGACAAGGACGGCAAGGCCGCCTTCATAGAAAATCTGTCGAACGGCGTCCGCAAATACACGAAGATCGACCACGAGCAAATGACCGTGCGCCTTTATGGAGACACGGCCGTGCTCGATGGCGATATTCAAATTGTGACCGACCAGAAAGGCGTGGTTGGGCCGGCCCACCTGCATATCATTCACGTGTGGGTCTATAAAGCGGGCCGTTGGCAATTAGTCGCTCATCAGTCCTTGCGGCTGGCGAAATAAATTACCATTTCCACGATTCGTTGAAGAACCCGCCGGCGGCAATCTTACCGGGATGCCGCCCATCGGCCGCGGTCGTCACGTCGATCACCGCCCAATCGGGCAACTTTGAAATCTGCCGTGCGTTGTTCAAATAGTCGAATTCGCGGAACGTGAAGCCGCTGTTGATCACCACGTATTTCTTCGGATTCAGCGGATTCGGGTAGGTGAAAATTGGCATGTTGGTTGCTGCGTCGAACTTCTTGCCCGCGGCCAGAACGCCATCGACGCCCCATTTCAACGGAAGTTTGTCCGCAATCCGAGCCAGGATTTTGTTGCTCTGCGGATCGCCCCAGAGCACAAGATTAGAGGAAGCAATTTCAGCGTCGGTGATTTCGGCATCGGTCTTCACACGGGCATCGCCCCGGAATTGCTTTCTCCATTCCTTAATCGCGCGAGTTTGTTCGGCGGCGATCCGTTCAGTAACAGCGGCCGAAGCCATGGGCGAACCGGTTGGCGTAACCATGATGAAGCTGTTGCGGAAGGCATCGTCAATCGGGCCTTGCAGTCCGTGGCGCTTGGCGACTCCCTCCATCCCAGCCGTTTCCGATACCACCCATCTACCTCCGTCATTTCGAAAATGCGCGATCCAACTGCGATCCGTCTCAATGCCCTTCGCCCGAACGGTTTGCCCGTCGATTTTCACTTCCGGTTGAACGGTGGGGTCAAGCGGCGCGCCACCAGGGCCGAAGTTCAAAGTAAAGGCAGTAACGTTCGACGTCTTCACATTGACGCCCTTTTCGCCATTGATTTCCGCGTCCAGTTGAGCGCGTTCCCAGTGTTGACCCATGCCATCGACAATCAGCCACCTGTTGCGGTTATAGGCCAAGGTGAAGGTAGTAAAGCGAAGCCGCCGGGGGTAAGGGTCCCTTCCCTTCTCCGCTATGGCATCCAGGCGCCGGTTGATCTCAATCTTCGAATCAGGATGATAGCGGTGCGGAGTCTTCGGCCCAATGACGTGCGTCATGCTCATCCCCTCTTGGGCTAAGTATTTCGCCATCAGATCGGCAGCCTGCTTCTGACCATCGATTTCCCCGCTATAGGCAACCAACGGCACGTTGTAAAAGTTGGCAGCGTACTCAGTAGCGTCGTACATGCGCCACAGCTTTTTTTCCCAATCGGGCATCAGGGCCCGTTCCGCTGCCGGAATCTTGAGAAATTCGGCGGATTCGCTGAAGCCGGCGCCGGGCGCGGCTGCGGCCCAATGCCCCGGATAATGGGCCGCGAAATGCCATACCGAAGCACCGCCCATGGAGAATCCGCGAATCACGATGCGATTGTCGTCGATGCGATAATGCTTCTTTACGTCCGCCAGCGCTTCGAATAAATCCACCTCGCCCGCAAACTTGTTGGCGTTGCAGTAGCGGCCGTAAAGGTAAAGGACGAACGTTTCAGGAGGCGTAAATTCACCGACCTTCGAGGTCAGGAAATTCACTTCACTCAGGGTTTCGCCGCGACC
The DNA here is from genome assembly GCA_025350695.1 of Acidobacteriota bacterium. Classification (GTDB taxonomy): domain Bacteria; phylum Acidobacteriota; class Terriglobia; order Bryobacterales; family Bryobacteraceae; genus JANXSF01. Next base: position 35,924 of record JANXXI010000053.1, on the reverse strand, counting down.
GTGGAACCAGGTATCCAGGCGCCACTTCTTGCCGGAATTGGGCGACCACTCCGGCGGAACCAACAGCCCATAGGGCTGGACGCTGCCATCGATCTTCGAGACGTAGCCACGCATGATCAGGCCGTTTTGAGCCGCCCAAGGGGCCGCGCCTTTTTCCAGCGACTTTGCTCGCGCCATGCCGGTCTTCAGCAGATCCTTGGCCTTTTGAATGTCAGCCGCATTGAAGAATTCGTTGTAGGTGAGGGCAAATCGCACGGCTTCGCTGATCACTTTCACATCAGGCGATAGGGGATGTTGCGCCGTTGCGCTGACCATCGACGTAAGTTCGGCGAGGCCCTTTTCGAGCACTGCTCGATCCTCGGCGGACACAGCAATTCCGGGCGGGGGCACTGGCCGGTCTTGAGCGAGTGCCGACAGGGTGCAAATCGATAGAAGGAGAAATTTCCACATAGTGAGCACCCATTCTATCGCTCTCGCCGCCCTCAGTAAATTGATGGCTCCCCAGGCGGCCTGGTTTTCCAACGGCGATGGATCCAAAGCCATTGGCCAGGAAATTCGCGAATCGCCAATTCCACTGCGGCTTGGATCCGCTGTGTATCTTCGGTCGCCTCGCCGCCAATTTCGACCGGCGGGTAAAACTTCAAGACGTATTTTTGTTCCCGGTCCTTCCACACCGCGAACCCAGGAATAACAGTTGCGCCGGTTCGAGCGGCAAGCTTCGCGAACACCGGGCTTACGCAAGCCTTCAGCCCAAAGAAATCCACGAACACGCCTCCGTCTAGGCCCACATTCTGATCCACCAAAACACCGACGGCCTGATTGGCATGCAGCGCTTTTAGGATGCCTCGCATGAAATCCCGTTTGCTCAGAATCGTGTTGCCCGATAGGGATCGTCGCCTCTCAACGAAAGCATCGAGCAAAGGATTGTCTAAAGGCCTCACCACCACATGCATTGGTTGGGCCATCAGCGCATGGGCGAAAGCGCTCAACTCCCAATTGCCAAGATGAGCGGTGGCAAACAGGACGCCTTTGCCTTTGGCCAAGGCTCGCTCAAAATGTTCGAAACCTTCGTAGCGTATGTACTGAGCTACATTGACTTTCGTGATTTTTGGAAACTGCGAGAAGCTGCCCAGCATGAGGGCCAGTGACGCGAAGACCTCATCTGAAGTCGAAGCAGGCATCCGGGTCATGGAAAGATTTCGGCTAGCCACTCGCCGGAGCTTTGGTACAACGCGATCCAGGATGCGTAGGTAGAATCGAGCGAGGCTCGGCGCGACGGCCACCGAACCAACAACCGCACGGACAGCAATGTATTCGGCCCAGTTACGGAAAGCGGATCGAGACGCCACGGTTCTATACGATCCAGCCGCCGGCTAACACCAAATCCCGGTCGTACATCACCACGCCCTGGCCTGGGGTAACAGCGCGTTGCGGTTCGTCGAAATGCACCGCCACACGGCTTGGATCAGACGTTGGCAAAATCGTGGCCGCAGCCGGGATGTGCCGGTTGCGAATCCGAACGTGAGCACGGCGCGGCTCGGTAATTGCAGCAATGGAAATCCAGTTCACGTCGCGTGCCTCAAGCTTCGGCGTCAACAAATCTTCATTCGAACCCACGACGACTCGCCGGGATTGCGGTTCGGTTGAGATCACATAAAGAGGGTCACGCGCGGCAATGCCAAGCCCTCGACGCTGCCCGACGGTGTATTTATGAACACCGGAATGCTCACCGATCACCTTGCCATCGGTAGTCACAACCTCACCGGCAAGATCGGGCGCCGCGGCTCCCTGCTCCTTCAGATAGGCGTCGATAAATCCGGCATAGTCGCCATTGGGGACGAAGCAAATTTCCTGGCTATCGTTCTTCTCGGCCACCGGCAAACCAAGATCGCGAGCAATTTGGCGAACCTCCGACTTGTTGTGCCCGCCGAGTGGAAAGATGGTTCGGGCCAGCATCGGCTGCGTCAATCCGCAAAGGAAGTACGTTTGATCCTTCGTCGAATCCACGCTACGCAGCATTTGATATCGGCCAGTTTCGTCATCCTGCACAATCCGGGCATAGTGGCCGGTAGCGATTTTCCGCGCTCCAACGCCTTCAGCCATTTCCAGAAACTGATCAAACTTGATGAAGTTGTTGCACAGAGTGCAAGGAATGGGCGTACGGCCGTGAAGATAATCGTCAACGAAAGGCTTCACCACGCTCTTCTCAAACTGCTCTTCGAAATTGACCACGTAGTAGGGAATGTCGAGCAACTGCGCAACGTACCGGGCGTCGTAAACATCGTCAATCGAACAGCAGCGACCGGACTGCTCCCCGGTGGCCAACTCCGGCAGGCGGCGCTGATTCCATAGCTGCATGGTGAGGCCAACAATATTATCGCCACGATGTTTCATCATCGCAGCCACGGCCGACGAATCAACGCCACCGCTCATTGCTACTGCAATTAGTTCTTTAGACATATGTGGGCGACAACCTCCTTAGCTGAGCACAGGAAGCCGCCACGGCTTCAATCAATTGATCCACCTGAGCCTCGTCATTGCCCAGCCCTAGCGAAAAACGGATTGACGACTTGGCCTGTTGCCGCGTCAGCCCGATGGCGAGCAAGACGTGCGATGGCTCAACGGCTCCAGACGAACAGGCGGCGCCGCTTGAAACTGAAAACCCCTTGAGGTCAAGCGAGATCACCATCGCCTCGCCTTCAATACCGTCAAAACAAACGTTCAACGTGTTGGGCACACGCGGCGCGTTGACACCGTTGAATTGCAAGTCCGGAATTCTTTCCTTGATGCCATGTTCCAACTGATCGCGCAACGCTCCGATCCGACTGGAATCGGCACAGAACGCGTTCTCCGCGGCTTGGCCCATCGCCGCCAATGCAGGAACATTTTCCGTACCTGCTCTTTTGCCCTGCTCATGCATACCACCGAATTGTTGGGCATTGAGTTCAACACCCTTGCGCACGAAAAGCGCGCCAACCCCTTTCGGGGCGTTGAATTTATGGCCGCTAATTGCATATAGATCCACACCTAAGGCCCCCGTGTCCACGGAGATTTTTCCGGCGGCCTGCACGCCATCGGAATGAAACACAGCGCCGGTTTGTTGGGCAATCGCCGCCATCGCGGCAATGTCCTGAACCGTGCCTAGTTCGTTATTGGCATGCATCACGCTTACTAGCCCGGTGTTCGCGCTAACCGCGTCGGCCACAGCTTGCGGGGAAACCATCCCTTGCCGATCACACGGAAGATAGGTGACCGCCACCCCTTCCCGTTCCAGCTGTGCAAAAGCGTTCAACACGGCTGGATGCTCAATCACCGTTGTGACAGCATGCCGCCGCGCGTTGCCACGCATCGTACCGAAAATGGCGAGGTTATCGGCTTCCGTGCCGCCGCTGGTGAAAACGATTTCCTTCGGCGAGGCATGCAGCAAAGCCGCGGTATGCCGCCGAGCCTGCTCCAGTAACATTTTCGACTGTTGTCCGTGATAATGAATACTAGAGGCGTTGCCATAAGATTCCGCGAGACACTTCGAAAACAGTTCGAGCACGTTCGTCGAAACGGGCGTGGTCGCATTATGATCAAAGTAGAATCGTGGCACGTCTCCTTTAATTCTATCAACCAATGCCCAAAGCACTCATTACTTTAACTACCGATTTCGGATTGACGGATCATTTTATTGGCGCAATGAAAGGCGTGATCGCCTCCACGGCGCCGCTTGCGCAGATCGAGGATATCAGCCATCAATTGGAAAAGTTTGACATTGTGGAGGCTGCTTTCTTCATCGGCGAGTTCTGGAAACTTTGGCCGAAGAAGACCATTCATGTTGTGGTGGTGGATCCGGGAGTGGGCAGTTCCCGGAGGCCGATTTTGCTCGAAGCCGGCGGCCAATATTTTATTGGCCCGGACAACGGGGTGTTGACGTTCGTGATGAGGGACGCTGTGAAATGGTCGGCGCGCGAGTTGACCAATACGAAGTTTTTCAACAAACAGGTAAGCCGGACTTTTCATGGACGAGACATCTTCGCCCCTATTGCCGGCCACTTGGCCAGAGGCGTCAAGCCAGCCCAACTCGGTCCGAAAATCATCGACCCCTTACAATTGGCGATCCCTGAACCAACACGAACATCACGCCGCACCTTCACCGGGACCATTCTGAAAGTAGACCACTTTGGCAACATGATCACCAACTTTAAAGCCCCCGATTTTGCGTCGATCCGAACGGCGCCATTCGAGATGGTAGTTGGCCTTGAAACCGTCCGTCATCTGGCGCTGAATTATTCAGAATGCGACCCGGGAGAGTTCTATGTCATCGAAGGAAGTTCCGGTTACCTGGAGATTTCGCTCAACCAGGATTCGGCTGCGCGGCGACTGGGTTGTTCAAGCGGCGCTCCGGTGGAACTGACTATTTTCTGACAAAAGCGCAAAATGTATCGAGGAAGATTCGCACCCTCACCCACGGGCCCTCTGCACTTCGGATCTTTGGTGGCCGCCATGGCGAGCTACCTCGATGCTCGTTCGCAAGGGGGCGAATGGCTGGTGCGGATAGAAGATGTGGACACCCCTCGCAATCAACCCGGCGCGGCGGATAGCATTCTTCGCACTCTGGAGTTTTACGGGTTTGAATGGGATGGACCGGTGCTGTATCAAAGCTCGCGATTTGAGGCATACCAGTGCGCGCTGGAGAAACTCAGACGAGCGAGGGCGCTTTTTCCATGCGCCTGTTCAAGGAAAGAAGTGGGCGAAATTTATCCTGGGACCTGCAGGAATGGATTGCCACCCAGCAGAGAGCCGCGTTCGTGGCGCCTGCGTGTCGACGATGATCCGATTCGATTCAACGACCGCCGGCTGGGTGCGCAAGAAGAGGTTCTATCCGAATCGGTGGGAGACTTCGTGGTGAAGCGAGCTAATGGATTGTTTGCCTATCAGTTGGCGGTAGTGGTGGACGATTGTTGGCAAGGCATTACGGACGTGGTTCGAGGTTCGGACTTGCTGACTTCAACGGCCAGGCAAATTTACCTACAGACCAAATTACAGCTGCCTAGTCCCAGTTACCTGCACCTCCCGGTTGCCATCGATCGCACGGGCGACAAATTGAGCAAGCAGACGAAAGCGCAACCGATTCCGACGAGCGAACCCGCTGCTGTGGTGACTCTGGCTGAAGCCTTCGAGTTCCTGGGGCACACCCCGCCACAGCCATTCCATAGCATTAAAGATGCTTGGGCTTGGATCAAACCAATTTGGGAAACCGGTAATATTCCGGCGGTGAGAGCGAGGAGTATTTCCCATGCCTGAGATGCCTGAAGTGGATGCCGTGGCGCGGCGTTTAAGAGAAAACGCGTCGGGCGAGAAAGTGAAGTCGCTGAAGGTGCTGCGACCGTCAATGTGCCGCCCACAGCGTGCGGAGGATCTTGAGGAAGCGGCGCGTGGCAAGACGATAAAAACGATTCGCCGCCGCGGCAAGCATCTATTTCTGGAGTTGTCGGGAGGCGTCACATTCCACGCCCACTTGCGAATGACGGGAAACATTTTCACGGTCCCCGATTCGCGATTCCATTCCGTCAATGCCCGTGCAGTGTTCAGTCTGGCCAGCGGCCGCGGCATTGTGTTTGAAGACTCGCGGGCTTTGGGAAAACTGCAACTGGCCTCCGCCGTCGACATTCTGAAAGTGGAAGACAGTCTAGGATGGGAGCCACTTGATGAGGCTTTTACGTTGGAAGAGTTTGTCAGCATTGCGCGGACCTCCTCTAAACCAGCTAAAATTTTCCTAATGGATCAGAGCTACGTAGCGGGGTTGGGCAACATTTACGTCGCCGAAGCGCTTTTTCGCGCCAAGGTGGATCCACGTAAGCCCATGAAGAATCTAAAGCCTACAAACTTGGGCCGGATTTATGACAGCATTCGCGGAGTGATGAACGAAGCGGTAGAATCAGTGTATAGTGCCTACCAGCAGCCCGGCTCCATCGCTGAAGGCGAAATCTTTCCAGTGCGAGTGTATGACCGCGAGGGGAAACCTTGTCTTATTTGCAGTCGGACGATCCGGCGCATCCCACAGGGTGGACGCTCGACTTATTTTTGCCCAGGCTGTCAACGATAATTCATGAACACAACCTCAACATCTCGAGCAGTAGAATTCAGAAAGACTCTTGAATCCGGAGCCATGGTGGCCGATGGCGCCATGGGCACCATGTTATACGACAAAGGAGTGTTTATCAACCGCTGCTTTGACGAACTCAACATTAGTCAAGCCATCACGGTGAGAGAAGTCCACGAAGCTTACATTAAGGCAGGGGCGCAGATTCTAGAAACCAACACCTTTGGTGGTAACCGGGTTCGTTTGGCCGCATTCGGCTTGGCGGAAAAGTTGGAGGCCATAAACCAGGCCGGTGTGCGCATCGCCCGGGAAGCAGCGAAGGACAAAGAAAAGGTCTTCATCGCCGGCGCCGTCGGGCCGTTGGGAATTCGTATTGAACCGTTGGGGCCAACCACCTTCGCTGAGACTCGCGAGATTTACCGTGAACAAATCCGCATTCTAGTGGATGAAGGCGTCGACCTGTTGGTGCTGGAAACTTTCACCCGGTTGGACGAATTACGGGAAGCGATTTTCGCCGCCAGAGAGATAGCCGGACCAGAGATGGTGATCGTTTCACAAGTAACGATTGATGATCATGGCCACATGCTGGATGGCACGGATACTGAAACCTTCACGCGCAAGCTGGATGAATGGCCGACGGATGTTGTGGGCCTGAACTGTTCGGTGGGGCCCAAAGTGGCGCTTGAAACCATCGAGAAGATGATGCACTTCACCCACAAGCCTTTCAGCGCGATGCCGAATGCGGGCTATCCGGTGACGGTGGAAGGGCGCAAAATTTATCTCTGTTCGCCCGAGTACATGTCGCAATACGCGCGGCGCTATTTGTGGGCTGGGGTGAAGATCATCGGGGGATGCTGTGGAACAACGCCGGAGCATATCAAACTGCTGACCAGCGAGGTTCGAAGCCTGAACCCGTTGCAGCGGGACATCCATGTGACCGTGGAACAACCTGCGACCAAGCAGAAGGCCATGCTCAAAGTGGCGATGGAGGAAAAGTCTCAGCTTGGGGCAAAAATAGCGGCCGGAAAGTTTGTCACTTTTGTCGAGATATTGCCGCCGCGCGGTGTGGATCCAACTAAGGAAATCGCTGGGGCGAAGTTGTGCAAGGCGGCCGGCATTGACGCCATCAATGTGCCGGACGGTCCGCGTGCTAGCGCGCGGCTGAGCGCCCAAGTCACTTGCGGCATTTTTCAAAAGGAAGCCGAGATTGAAGCCGTCCTGCATTTCTGTTGCCGCGACCGTAATATTCTGGGGATTCAATCGGAGTTGCTTGGCGCCCATTTTAGCGGCGTGAAGAATTTGATTTGCATTACCGGAGATCCGCCGCGCATGGGCACGTATCCGGATGCCACGGCGGTATTCGATGTGGACGCCATCGGCTTATCGAACATCGTCAACAACCTGAACCACGGGCTGGATATTGGTGGCAACCCGATGGGGTCGCAGACATCTCTTCTGCTGGGTGTTGGGGCCAATCCTGGCGCGATCAACATGGACGAAGAGATCCACCGATTTGAGCGAAAGGTTGCCGGAGGCGCGGAGTACGTCGTCACACAGCCGGTGTTCGACCTGAAGCTGCTGGAAGAGTTCCTGCGCCGCATTGAGCACGTTCGGATCCCGGTGATTTGCGGTATTTGGCCCCTGACCAGCTATCGCAATGCGGAGTTCATGGTTAACGAACTGCGCGTCCCGGTGCCGGAGCATTATATGCAGCGGATGTTGAAAGCCGATGATGCGGAGAAAGCCCGGGCTGAAGGCGTTGAGATTGCGCGCGACATGGTGCGCCAGGTGAAGCCGATGGTGGACGGCATTCAACTGTCTGCCCCCTTTGGCCGCTATCAGATGGCGATTGATGTCGCCGAAGCGATTGGAGACCGGTAAATTTGGCTACTGACCTGATCGAAATCAACGCGGAAAATCCGGACAAAGCGGCGCTGGATCGGGCGGCAACGGCGGTGTTGCGTGGAAAGATTGTGGCAATACCCACGGACGGTTTGTATACGTTGGTGGCCGACCCGTTCAATTTGCAGACAGTGGTCCGGGTGTTTCAGGCTAAGGGGCGCGAGTCTGTTCGGTCCTTGCCGTTGCTGGTAGGCGGCATTCTGATGGCCGAGGAATACGCCAAGGAATCAACTGCACGATTTACCATTCTGGCGCGGCGATTTTGGCCTGGGCCCTTGACGATCATCGTGCCTGCTTCGGAGAAAGTACCGCTGAAAGTGACGGGCAATACGGGACGGTTGGCGCTGCGTCAATCGAAAGCTCCGGTTGTGGCCGGGCTGCTCGAAAGAGTAGGGCGTCCGCTGATTGGGACCAGCGCTAACATCAGTGGCGCGCCGACTTGCCGCAGTGGGATTGATGTATTCGGGACGATGGATGGACGGTTGGACCTGGTGCTGGACGGTGGAACGATAACGGGAACCGGGGCAACTACCATAGACATAACAGAGCCGTATTGGCGAGTGATTCGCGAGGGCGCTGTTACGGAACGGGAGCTAGCAGAGTTGCTGCAGGGTACTTAAGGGCTGTGCTGAATTCGTAGAGGGTCCAATACTCTGAGCAGCGCGTCCTTGGGGTTCGCCCGCCGAAGTTGGCTTCGGCCCCACTCCCATGCGATGGTAGACTTGAATTTTAGTCTCACCCAATCCCATCGAAAGGCAAACTCAACTAGAAATGTTATCTGGTTTGTTCGGCTCCAGCGAAGGAGGCAGTCTACTTGACCGCCTCAAGCAAGGCATTGAAAAGACGCGCACGGGCCTCAAAGAGAAGCTCGACGACGTCATTCAAGGCAAGAAGGAAATTGATAGCGACGTCCTTGACGAGCTTGAATACGCGCTGATCACGGCGGATATCGGCGTGCGAACAGTCACGGAAGTGCTGGAAACTATTCGTAAACGCGTAGACCGGCATCTGGTTGGTGATGCTAGTGAATTGAAGGGACTGATTCGCGATCATTTGGGCGAAGTGATGGCAACCGTGGAACGTCCATGGCGGCGGCCAACGGAAGGCCCGGAAGTCATTTTCGTTGTCGGCGTGAATGGCGCCGGCAAAACGACAACCATAGGGAAGCTGGCGGCGCTATGGGCGGGCGAGGGGCAAAGTGTGCTGCTTTGCGCCGCGGATACTTTTCGCGCCGCGGCTGTTGAGCAGTTGGACGTTTGGGCGACGCGCAGTAATGTACCGATTATCAAACAGAATACCGGGGCTGATCCCAGCGCTGTGGTGTTTGACGCCATGCAGGCAGCGAAGGCTCGCAATGTGGACCGGTTGATTGTTGATACCGCCGGGCGGCTGCACACCAAAGAAAATCTGATGGCTGAGTTAGAAAAGATGCGTCGCACGGCTAAGCGGGTGATTGCCGACGCGCCGCATGAAGTGCTGTTGGTGCTGGACGCCACAACTGGCCAGAACGGCCTCGAACAGGCGCGTAAATTCACGGAAGCGGCCGGGGTGACGGGCATCGTGTTGACGAAGCTGGATGGTACGGCTAAGGGCGGCGTGGCGATCGCCATCTCGCGCGAATTGAATCTGCCCATCCGCTTTGTCGGCGTCGGGGAAAAGGCGGAAGATCTGCTGCCGTTTGACGCGCAACAGTTCATCGCTTCCCTTTTTGATTAGGTAAGTATGGACGACCAATACATGCAAGAGGCTCTAGCGTTAGCCAGGCAGGGGCTAGGACGGACCAGTCCTAATCCGGCGGTGGGCGCGGTTGTGGTCAAAGACGGCGCTGTAATCGGAAGAGGGTTTCATGTTTGGGAGGCCAAAGACCATGCCGAAATCGTAGCGTTGCGGCAGGCGGGTGAAGCGGCGCGTGGCGCAACGATATACGTTAGTCTGGAGCCGTGTAGCCATCAAGGCCGAACCGGTCCTTGCACGGAAGCTGTGATTGCGGCGGGAATTGCTCGTGTTGTGGTGGCCGTCAAAGACCCGAACCCCAAGGTTTCTGGCGCCGGACTGGAGCGCCTTCGGCAGGCCGGTATCGAAGCGGTGGTGGACGAAAGTCACAGCACCGAGGCCGCCGGGATCAACGAACCGTTTTTCCATAGCATGACCACCGGACGCCCGCTGGTTACGCTTAAGAGCGCGCTGACTCTTGATGGAAAAATTGCGGCGCCGGAAGATAACTCGGGGTGGATCACATCGGAAAAGGCGCGGGAACATGTGCAGCAGCTCCGCCATGTGAGCGATTGCATCTTGACTGGCATTGGTACGGTGAGCGCCGACGACTGCCTGTTGACGGACCGGTCGGGCCTGGAACGAAGCCGTCCGCTGCTCCGAATCGTCGCCGACTCTCAGCTGCGCATAGGGCTTGATTCGAAAATGGTGACGTCGGCAAATGGAGATTTGATCGTGGCTTCCACTTCCGCGGCGCCCAAGGAACGGCGGACGGCTTTGGAAAAAGCCGGGGTCGAGGTAGTGGTGCTTGACGGCGATGACGGCAGAACGAATTTGAAGGAACTGGTAAATGTGTTAGCGGGGCGCCAATATCGCTCGCTTATGGTGGAAGCAGGAAGCAAGATGAATTGGGCTGTTCTGGAACAGGCGATCGCCGATAAAATTTATTTTTATTACGCCCCGAAAATTCTTGGAGGAATGCAATCGTTGCCGGTAGCGGGCGGAGTGGGGCGCAGAAAGCGTGCGGACGCCATCCGACTGGACCGCATGCAACTACACTCCATCAGCGGGCAGGAGTTCGCCGTTGAAGCTTGGGTGAGGAAGTAGGGCATGTTCACTGGCATCATAGAAGCATTGGGCGAGATACGGGCGGTTGAATCACGTCAGGCCGGTGCGCGATTGCGGGTTAAAGCTGGCCACTTGCTGGAGGACGCGAAGATTGGGGATAGCATCGCCGTTAATGGCTGCTGCCTAACTGCTGTTGAAATCAGCAATGGGGAGTTCGCGGCGGATCTTGCGCCAGAGACTGTGCGACGCACGAATTTGGGAGATCTGAAGCCCGGATCGAAGGTTAATCTGGAGCGTCCGGTGAAAGCCGGCGGCCGCTTGGACGGACATATTGTTCAGGGACATGTGGACGGTACGGGTGAGTTGGCCGCAATGACAATGCTGGGAGATGGGAACTGGTGGTTAGAGGTTCGCGTCCCGGTTGAGTTGCAGCATTACCTGGTGTTCAAGGGGTCAATCGCGATTGATGGAATCAGCCTAACGATCGCTTCGATGGCAGGCCCGCTGCTTGCGGTGACGATCATTCCGCATACCTATCAGGCAACGAACCTGGCGACGCATCGCCCCGGCGAACGAGTAAACCTGGAGTGCGACATCTTGGCTAAATATGTGGAAAAGATGCTGGGGCGGATTGAGGTTCCAAGTGGCCTGACGGCCCAGAAGTTGAATGACCTGGGTTACTGAACTTCGACTTCGACAATTTCCAGTTCGACCACGACCCTTGGAGAGCGAGTGGCTCCCCAGGCGCTGATTATGAGTGTGGCGGAATATTTTCCTGGCGCGAGTCCGTCCAACTTGGGACGCAAAGTAACCATGTCGGCCTCGAAGGCCGAATTCCGTTCTGGCAGCGTGCCCAGCCTTACCGACACATCGAGCCACGGCGGAGTACCGTCAATTCTATAAGCCAACCCCGGCCAATTGCCGGCCACCAAGAACTCGCGCTCCGTGGGGGCTGGTGTCGCCGATTTCCAAACCCACGAAATGTTCCGTTCGTTTGTCTCAAAAATTGGGGATCCCTGAATTTCAAGATTGACCGCCGCATAGGCTCTGCCGCAACCGTTGGCCCCTTCAATCCGCAATGGATAAGTTCCTGCAGCGCGAGGCGCGCCGGAGAAGACCCCAGAGCTTGATAGGGATAACCCCGCCGGTAACTTGCCCTCTGCAATTCGGAAACCGGCATCGGCGCTTCCACATCGTGCACCCCCTGACAACTTAAACGTGGCGGCGTCATAGGCCTTATTTATTGCGCCAGTTGGCAGTTCCACCGGCGTCACCAGCATCTGAAAAGCAAGTAGAAACATTTTTTCCTCCTTGGGTCTCTTATCGCCTCCGTCCGCTCCGATATGAATTCCATGCGAACAATCCTACTTGGCGCCATTCTTGGCGCGTCACTTGGCCTGGGCCAACACAGCCTGCTTGACCGTCAAACTCTGAACAACGAGGGAATTGTTGATTTGGCGAGAGCCGGCTTCAGTGAAGCCTTTATCCTTGATCTGGTTCAGTATAAGAGAACGAAGTTTGACACTAGCGTGGATGGCCTGACGTTCCTGGCAAAAAAGGGCTTGAGCGAAAGGGTGATTCGGGCCATCGTCGCCAACTCCGATAAGCCTGAGGCTGGAAGCGTGTCACCGCCGGTGATACCCGAAGGGATGCGGATTATGCCCTACTACGCTTATGATTCCGGATATCTTCCAATCCCAATTGCTAAGCAACCGGAGCGTTGGTATATGACGTCGGGCATGGCGAAAGATCAGAAAACCGTCGAGCCTTCGAAGAAGAAAAAATAGTGGGAATCGAGGCGGGCGCTACCCCTGTAATTCGGCGACAATCTCGGCAGCCGCTTTGCGGGCTTGATCGAGCGCACCGATAGGAAAGCTGATGGCCCCCACTTTGGGATGGCCGCCTCCTCCGTACCGTTCGCATATGGTGGCCAGATTATGAGTAACTGGCTTGGGGGCCCAGGGACTTGAACCGACCGATACCTTTGTCCTGAAGGTAGAAACGCTAACGGACACGGTATAGGTGCCTTCGGGGAACAAGTAGTAGGGGATGAACTTGTTGTATCCCTCCACGCCATCTTCCACCAGATCGAAGAAGATGACGCCGTCTTCGGTCATTGCTCGTTTGCGGATCAGATCGAGAGACTGCAAGTGGCGTTCGTAGAGGGGCCGAAATACCACATCAATTTCCGGATCGGCGATGATGTCGTCAAGAGGCTGGGAACGCATCATGCGAATAATTTTTTGCACGGTTCCCGACCCTTGTGAACCTTCAATAACGGACGTAAGTTTCATTGCCGCGGCGCCTAGACCAACTGCTTCGGCGGCGCTTGAATACTGGGCTCCATCAATGATATCGGCCCAGCGGATTAAGTCGCTCAGACTCTGGTTCTGATACCCGAATTTGTCACGAACAGTGTTGGCGATGAATTGAGTACAGGATTTGTAAGTAGGGTCGAAGAAGAATCGGTCCCCACGCGTCGCCTTAAAATGCTCGGCGTCTTCAGGTGTCAAAAAGGCGCTTTGGTGGTGATCAAACCACCAGGTCAACCGAGGATCGGGCGAATACTTGAAATCGACGATGGCATTTTCATCGCCATCAAACAGCCCGGGCTCAAATAGCTGATCCGCTTTGTGCGCCATGCCCGTATAGGCGAACTCCGCCGCGGGAGCGAATTTGTCGGCATAGAATTGCGTGAACAGCGCGGCCGAAGCGGCGCCATCGAAGCAATGATCATGGTAGAGAACCCTAACTTTCATGGAGGAGAATTGGCATCCAAAGAATATCGGCTTGAAAACCTTCTAGCATCCTACAGTGGATAGCCACTTTGCAAGCATCTACATCCGGCTTCCTAATAATTTATAGAGAATGAAGATCCCGCCAAGGATGACGAGCACCAGTCCCCGAGGAGTAAGTTCGTGACTTCCTGAACCGAAAGTCTGCGCCAGGAGTTGATTCGATATAGAGAAGACGGCCGCCACGGCGCCGACCATTGCTCGCCGTTTCATGTTTGACTGAATGCCTCAAACTGTATAACGGATGTTCTAGCCTAAAAGTTTATGCGTCAGGGGCTACTAAGTTATTTTCGAAGATTGTTGTACTGGTGGAGTATCTTTTCTACGTACATTTGGGTTTCCGGATACGGGGGAACTCCCCTATACTTATCCACCGCACCCACTCCGGCATTGTAAGCCGCCAAGGCCTTCCGCACCTGTTGAGGGTCGTCCTGAAACCGCACCAACAAGTCCGTCAGGTGACGTACGCCGGCATCAACATTTTGTTCTGGGTCTGTAGGATCGACTCCTAAGGATCTGGCGGTCGCCGGCATCAGTTGCATCAGCCCGATGGCGCCTTTGGGAGAAAGAGCGTTCACGTTATATGCGGATTCGGCCTGCACCACGCTGTGCACGAAAGAAGCTGGGATTCCGTAGGCATTCGCCTTGGATTCAATCAGTTGCTTTGCGCTGAGAATCGGCTTAACAATTGGCGGTGAGGTGACTGGCGCGGCCACTTTCACGTCAATAGCCGGCGCTTGCGCAACTGTCACTTCCGCCTCAAACCCTTCGATTTCAACAGCTTTGATGGTAACTACTCCGGTTCCAGTTTGGAGATAAACGAAATCACCGTCAACTGTGTGGCTCTGGCAGCGAATGGAAAAGCCCGACCGCAGAATTGCCTGCTCGGCTGGCCAGGCGGCCAGTCCGGTAAGTGACAAAAATAGCAATGTTCTGAGCACAGGCATCAAGGTGGAAATGAGGGTAAATCGAGCCCTCACCAATTCATGACGTATTGTACACCGGCTTCGTTGAGAAAATAATGGCCCGACGGTTGGTTTGTTGTTCGCTATGATGGTGTTTTCATTCCTATATGACCACCATCACCCACCTAGAATGCAGCGTTACCGGAGAAAGATACGAAGCGGGCAAGCTCCACAATCTATCGAAAGACGGGTGGCCCCTGCTGGTGCGCTATGACCTTCAAAAGGTTAAGGAAAACTGGAATCGGGATTGGTTGGCTAACGGTCCCCGCAGCATGTGGCGCTATGCGCCGGTGCTTCCCGCCCAGAAACCCAGTTCGATCGTCAGCCTGGGTGAGGGGTGGTCTCCGCTGCTACATCTGGATCGTTTTGGCGGAAAACTGGGGATGAAAAACCTTTGGCTGAAGGACGAGGGGATTAACCCCACGGGATCCTTCAAAGCTCGTGGACTTTCCTGCTGTATTAGCATGTGCGCCGAACTGGGAGTGACCAAAGTGGCAATTCCTTCGGCTGGTAACGCGGCAAGCGCCATGGCGGCTTATGCGGCGGCGGCGGGAATTGAAGCTCATATTTTCATGCCGAAGGATGTCCCACAATCCAATTTCATTGAATGCAAGGCCTTCGGAGCCCACGTGACCTTGGTGGACGGTCTGATCAGTGACTGCGCCAAAATCGTCGCCTCGCGAAAAGATGAGGAGGGCTGGTTTGAGGTTTCGACGCTCAAGGAACCTTACCGCATTGAAGGTAAGAAGACCATGGGTTACGAACTGGCCGAACAGATGCGCTGGGTTCTGCCCGACGTGATTTTTTACCCCACGGGGGGCGGCGTCGGCATCATTGGGATGTGGAAGGCGTTCGACGAAATGGAAACAATCGGCTGGATCGGATCCAAGCGTCCGAAAATGATTGCGGTCCAAGTGGCAGGCTGCCAGCCCATCGTCCGAGCCTTTGAACAAGGGGCCGAACGAAGCGAATTCTGGGAAAACGCCGAAACTTGCGCGAGCGGGCTACGAGTGCCAAAGCCCCTTGGAGACTTCCTGATTTTGAAGGCGATCCGCGAATCCGGGGGGACAGCCATTGCCGTTACAGACGATGAACTACTGGACGCGGGTGTGCGCCTGGCCGCTGACGAAGGCCAATTCATTGCCCCGGAAGGCGCCGCTTGTATTACGGCTTTGGAAAAACTTTTGAAGAGCGGATTCCTTAAGCCGGAAGAAAACATGGTGATCTACAATACTGGCGCGGGTCTTAAATATCTGGAGGCCTACTCAACCCTTTTCCCAAGGTAGGCACTATGGAATCGGCGCTAACACTACACCGGTTGCAGTTCGCCTTTACCATTACCTATCACTACATCTTTCCTCAATTGACTATGGGCCTTGCACTTCTGATCTTTTATTGGAAGAGCCGAGCTTGGTTTTTGGGAGACATACAAGCCAACCAATGCGCCAGATTCTGGATCAAGATTTTCGGTCTGAGCTTCGTTATGGGAGTGGTTACTGGAATTCCGATGGAGTTCCAGTTCGGAACCAACTGGGCTCGATTTTCGAAAGCAGCGGGCGGAGTGATAGGACAGACGTTAGCAATGGAGGGTGTGCTTTCATTTTTCCTTGAGTCGACGTTCTTGGGTCTGTTGGTTTTCGGGGAAAAGCGTGTCAGTCCTTTCCTGCACTGGCTCAGCGCGGGCGGAGTTTTCGCCGGTTCATGGCTCAGCGGCTATTTCATCACCTGCACGGATGCCTGGATGCAACATCCGGTCGGGTACGTTTTGGGTCCTAATCAGGAAATTGTTTTGTCGAGTTTGTCTGCCTTGCTGTTCAATCCTTGGGCGTTTTGGCAATATATTCACAACATGCTTGGCTCTGTTATTACCGGCGCGGTGACTGTATCATCGGCAGGAGCCTTTTACTTAATCTCCGGCAAGCATAAACTTCACGCCGAAGAGTTTCTAAGAACTGGAATAGTGTTTGGGCTGGCTGCCAGTGCGCTGGTGATCTTTCCATCCGGCGATCGTCAGGGCCAAATGGTGGCCAAGCATCAGCCGGCGACGCTGGCTGCGATGGAAGGATTGTTCCACACCGAATTCGGAGCGCCAATCGCCGTAATGGGGCAGCCCGATATTGAAAAACAGAAACTGGATAACCCTCTGGTGATTCCCCACGCGCTTAGCCTTCTCACGTATAAGCGTTGGGATGCGGAAGTGAAGGGGCTCGACACGTTTCCGCGGGATCAGTGGCCGGACAACATCGCTCTGCTGTTTTACAGCTTTCACATAATGCTTGGCCTAGGCACGATCTTTCTGGCCGTACATGCTCTAGGCGCGTTCGCGCTGTGGCGCGGATTCTTGTTTCAGAGTAAGTTGCTGCTTTGGACCATGATGGTGTTGCTTCCCTTCCCTTTCATCGCTAACACGGCTGGATGGATGACAGCCGAACTGGGGCGCCAACCCTGGCTGATTTACGGGTTGATGCGCACCGCCGACGGTTCTTCGCGCAATGTTTCCTACGGCAATACAATGTTTACCCTGCTGGGTTTCTTGGGGCTCTACGGGTTGCTCAGCATCCTCTATCTATTTCTGATCCAGCGCGAATTGGAACATGGGCCACTCGAATAGCATGGAAATCCTCTGGTATATCCTTACACTGTCGCTGTTCACCACGTATGTGGTTCTTGATGGCTTCGATTTGGGCGCGGGGCTGGTGCACTTGTTCGTCGCCCGAAACGCAGGCGAGAGGCGGCAAGTGTTGGCCGCCATCGGGCCATATTGGGACGGCAACGAGGTTTGGCTGATAGCGGGAGGAGGCACGTTGTATTTCGCGTTTCCAAACGTTTTCGCCGCTTCGTTTAGTGGCTTCTATCTTCCGCTTATGTTGGTGCTCTGGTGCTTGACTCTAAGGGGCATTGCAATCGAATTCCGCAACCATATTCAACATCCAGCATGGACGCCGGCTTGGGACCTTGCCTTTGGTGGTTCGAGCGTATTGCTATGCATTCTATTTGGGGCCGCGGCCGGCAATATTATTCGCGGCGTCCCACTTGACAAGGATGGCGAATTTTTCCTGCCTCTTTGGACAGATTTCAGCGCACGGGGTGAGCTGGGGGTGCTCGATTGGTACACCATGCTAGTCGCATTGCTAGCCCTAACTGCTCTGGGCATGCACGGCGCCACCTGGGTGGCTTTGAAAGTGCCGCAGCCTTTCGCAGGCCGCGTAACCCTGTTTGCCCGAAAATTATGGCCGGCCTTGGTGCTATTGGCATTGACGGCAACTATCGGAACGTCTGTCGTTCGACCGACAGCTCTCGAAATCTTTGCGAATCGACCGATAACCTTTCTGCTGCCATTAGGAATGCTGGCGTCTATCCTGGCTTTGCGGCCCGCATTCGGCGTCGACGGCAAACGAGCATTCGCCTTAACCTCGGCCATTTTGGTGCTGATGATAGCTACGGCCGCCGCCACAATTTTTCCGATGCTCCTTCCTTCAACTACTGCTGAGCAGTTTTCGATGACCGTGGCTAACTCAATAACACCTGCTTACGGACAAACCGTCGGCCTCATGTGGTGGATTCCAGGCATGGCCTTGGTTGTCGGCTATTTTGTATTTCTGTACAGACGTTTCGCTGGCCCAATCGACAGCTAAATCGAAACTTTCCGCCCCACCTTTTCCAGGGCTCCATCTCTCTCACGCGAACTAACAGAGGGTTGCCCCCATCGTCTTCTCCTAATTGAGCAAAGAACACGTCGCGGCTGTTTCCTCACACCGGCGGATCAGGTTAGCTTGCGCCTGCTTTTGCCCCGCAATTGCTTGGTTCAAAATGGCCCGCATTGCCCCCGGGAAGCATAATGTCCCTGATAGCAATTTCGCCAACCTTGACGCCAAACTCCAACGCATCGTCACGCAGCACTTGCGCCGAAACCACATCCACTTTACCCTTGTCGGCAAGCGCCTCCGCCAGCGTCTTCATGCCAATGGACTGACGAACCACCAGTTGCACCATTTTGTATAGCTGCTCTTGTGTATCCTTCACACTTTGCTTTGAAAGTAGGGCATTCACTATGCGGTATTCCGCGCAAACGTTTACCCGGATCGACACCTCGTCCTTGGTCAAATTTTCCTGACCGGGGATTTCCAGTGTCTGCCGGCGAAGGTCCATTACTTCGACTCGCACCACTCCGTTCGCCGTCCAGAATCCGAAGACTCCAGCTGGAAGTTCACGGATTAGTTTGTTATCGCGATACAGCAACCCCGTTCGACCCTCATCAATGTAAGCCACGGTTACCGGGATATCGCGGCCCAAGTGAGGCAGCACCGGCACAATAGCCGCAGGCACCTCCATATTCTTTGCGGCGTCGATTGTCTCAACCGTCAAATTGTTAGAACCACGCCAGTAAAGACGCCGCATCGAAGGCCCAACAACACCCGTCACCGCACCGTTAAGCTTGATAACTGCCACTTCGGTATCGCCGGTCCCCACCACAACAAAGTACTGGGCAATCAAATCGGGGCGCTCCTGCAGCAAGAATGTCGCCCATGCCCCAGAGTAGGCTACCGAATTGAGTTGACCAACCTCAAACTCCACATCGCGCCCAAATGAGGGAACGCGATGCGTCCCAGGATCCAAGATTTCCTGAAAGCGGCCATTGATGATCAGTAGAGCGCGCTCCTGATCGCCGACTTGAATAGTTCGCCATGGCAACATGAGAATAACTCCATTTATCAATTTCTTTATTTGTCTTTATTCAATAACAGTCAAATATATTCTGCTTACAATCGTAAAGCGGGCTTTCTGGAATGATGACGTTTCCCTCAGCTTTCTGTTGTCCAGACTGATGCCGTGAGCCTCTCCGCTGGAACTTCCAACTGAAGAAATAGGCAGAAACCGTGAGGACACCGTAATGGCTAGATCGCGGTTCACTGGGTAAACCCAAAGCTCCCCAAACTGCTACCACTGAATGCAAGAAGTGGCGATAAGTGGCTTATTTTTGTCTAGTTGCGTTACGAGCAATCGATTTGGGGTAATTGATACATAGCGGGAATCAAGCCCGCAAATAGAGAGTTAGAAGTGCTGCACTTTACCGATTTGGCTATACTCGTGAATGGGAATAAGCCTGGGACCACTGCCATGCGGTAATTCAGTGAGTCCGCACCAGCGAGGGGTTTCGATCCTCGGCAATTGGTGGTCATAAACACAAACATCTCCGAAAGTAATTATGTCAATAATCCATCATAAAAGTCAAGCTCTTTTACCTCAAGATAAATTCACTTACAATAGGGAGAACCAATGTCAAGCCAACACATTCAAATCAACGACGCCCTGGTTGGGTATATCCGGTCAATGACACACGCCGAACCAGATTACATGGTCCGTTTGCGTGAAGAAACGTTGCGCGATCCCCTCGCCCGGATGCAGATCACCCCAGAACAGGGAGCGCTGCTTTCCGTGCTCACCCAATTGGGCAGGTTTAAAAAAACGATCGAGGTGGGCGTTTTCACCGGCTACTCCTCGCTCGCCGTAGCCCGTGCACTTCCTGAAAATGGCAAAATTATCGCCTGCGACATCAACGAACAATGGACCTCCATCGCACGCCGTTACTGGAAGGAAGCCGGGCTCGATCACAAGATAGACCTGCACCTCGCCCCGGCCACAAATACCCTCGACGCCATGCTCGCCAACGGTGAGGCCGGCACTTACGATTTCGCCTTCATCGACGCCGACAAACCCAATTACGGTAATTATTACGACCGCATTTTTGAGTTACTCAAACCCAGTGGGCTGATCGCCGTCGACAACGTGCTTTGGTACGGCCGTGTGATTGACCCCGCGGTAAATGACGAAGAAACAGTAGCTCTTCGCGCCTTCAACGAAAAACTTTCGAAAGACGACCGCATCTGGATCACCATGCTTGCGATCGGAGACGGACTGACCCTTGCCGTGAAGAAATAGATGACCACGGAGAACACGCTGCCATCCTATGCCGATGTCAGCCTTCCTGTCCCGCTCGATCAGCCTTTCACGTATTCACTGCCACCAGTAGTTCAATCGCGAGCACAAGTGGGCTCACGCGTGTTGGTCCCATTCGGAATGCGCAAGTTGACTGGCATGATCGTTGACCTGCACAACGATGCTCCGCAAGTGAAAGCCCGCGATGTGTTGCGGCTATTGGACGAGGAACCTGTGGTTAGCAGCGGCATGATCTCCCTCGGCCGGTGGATCGCCAATTACTATTGCTGCCCGCTTGGCGAAGTGCTGCGAACCATGACGCCTCTCACCGGAGAAGTCCGCAAGAAGCGAGTCTACTCACTCACCAGCGCCGGCCGCGACTCCGCCAGGCAACTAACAATTTCCGACAACGCTGACGACCCGCAAATTGCCCTCCTGCGCATGCTCGAAGCACGTCCAATGGCCGCATCCTCAATTGCCGCCAAAATCAAGGACGCCGGCCGTGTTCTGAAGCTTCTCGAACGAAAAGGGTATGTGGCGGTAGAGGAAGACATTCAAGATAAGGACCCAATGCGTGCTCCCGCCGCCAAATTGCGCGCTACCTTCCTCGGACGAGTGGATGAAAAGTTGAAAAACGCAGAACGCGAACTTCTGGCGTTTCTTGAGTTGTACCCAGGCGCCCACAACTTAGCCTCCATAGAGGAGAAGGTTCAAAATGCCAGTACAGCAGCCAGGGCTCTGGCCCGCCGTAAATTGATTCTGCTGGAAGTGGAACAGCCCAGCATATTGACCTTTTCCCCGCGCGGAACACACGCGCTCAATTCGCACCAGAATCGCGCTTTTGAAGCCATTCGCGAATCGCTCAACAAAGGGGCATTTCAAGCGTTCCTATTACAGGGTGTAACCGGCTCCGGCAAAACCGAAGTCTACCTAAGCGCCATCGAAACCGCGCTTGAACTGGGACGCTCCGCCTTATTGCTTGTGCCTGAAATCGCGCTGACGCCAGCGGTCGCTGGACAATTCTTTCACCGCTTCGGTGACAAAGTGGCCATTCTGCATTCCGCTTTCTCCGATTCTGAACGAGCGGACCAATGGCGAAGAATTCGACGCGGCGAAGCACGTGTGGTTGTCGGCACACGATCTGGAATCTTCGCACCGGTGCAAAATTTGGGCTTGATTGTAGTAGACGAAGAACACGACCAAAGCTACAAGCAGGAAGAAACGCCACGCTACAACGGCCGCGACGTCGCCGTGGTGCGCGCTCGCGCCTCGAACGCCACCATCGTGCTGGGTTCCGCCACTCCAAGCCTGGAAACGCGTCAAAACGCCGAACGCGGAAAATATCAACGGTTGCTATTGCCCGAACGTGTCGCCGGCCGGCCAATGCCGATAGTCGAGGTTATCGACATGCGTCAGGAGTTTCTCGAAACCAAGAAATACACCGTGTTTTCTCGCCGCATGATTGACGCCCTAACAGAACGCCTCATCCTCAAAGAACAATCGATGCTGCTGCTTAATCGGCGCGGCTTTTCCAGCTTCGTCGCCTGCCGGTCCTGCGGAGAACGCGTCAATTGCGCCAACTGCGCCGTCACCCTTACATTTCATAAACGCGACCGTCGTTTACTGTGCCACTACTGTGGCTATGCCGAAAAAGTGCCTCAAGTCTGCCCTCATTGTCAGAGTGAGTACATCCAGTTTCTTGGAACTGGATCTGAAAAGCTCGAAGAAGAACTGCACCAGGCATTCCCCACCGCGAGAATTGCTCGCATGGACAGAGACACAGCTTCGAACAAGCACCATATTGAAACCATCCTCCACGGCTTCCGGGAAGGCGCCTACGACATCCTTGTGGGAACTCAAATGATCGCCAAGGGACACGACATTCCGAACGTCACATTCGTTGGAATCGTCAACGGGGATATGGGATTAGGCATGCCCGATTTCCGATCGGCGGAACGAACTTTTCAGTTGTTAACCCAAGCCGCGGGCCGCGCCGGACGAGGCGAACTTGCCGGACGAGTATTGATTCAAACCGTTAATCCCGACCACTACGCAATTCAGCTGGCCGCAACCCAAGACTACGAATCGTTTTACGAAAAAGAAGTTCAGTTCCGCAAAGCCATGCGATATCCTCCGTTTGCAGCCTTGGCGAACATCATGATCCGCCATCCCAAACAAGAAGACGCGCTCCGGCTAAGCGGCGACTTGGCTCAGATGCTTGGCGCCTCCACGGCTGACTTAAAAATCATGGGACCAGCCGAAGCCCCCGTCGCCAGAGTCAAAAACGAATTCCGCTATCAATTGCTGCTGAAAGCCGTAGACCGCAAGAAGCTCAATGAGAAACTGCAACTGGCCAGACAATACGTCATTGAAAAGCAGTGGCCGGCCACTTCCCTAATCATTGACGTGGACCCGCTCACTTTGCTGTAATCGCCCGAATGGCCGATATTTCGGATGCGCTATTGGTCGACAGAAACCTACGGGAAGCGATGAGCTTCTATGCAGGAGTGAACGAGGAAAGCAGAATCCATAGCCTGCACGGTGTGATTGCTATATTTTGCGGCCGCAACTACCCTGTCTTCAACATTGCGCTGCTTGAGACGCGCCGTCCGGGCGACTTGAAAACAGAGATCAATGCCGCTACCGCCCATTACCGCAATCTCCACAGCGGCTTTTGCTTCTGGATGTGCCACGATTTGGTCGAACCTAGGTTACTGGCTGAGATTCGGAATACTGTGTTTCCCGCGAAAGGCTTCTTCAAACTAAGTGAGCCGCCCGGCATGCTGCTTACAGGGCCGCCTCCATCACCCAAACGAAAACCGTCCGCTCTGATTTTCAAGAAAGTTGAAGATGCCGCCAGCCGAATATCCTTTAGCCACCTTACCTCGGTTATTTTTGAAATCCCTTTTGGCATTACTCAAGCGATGTATGCTTCCGCCGCCGGTTGGACGGAAGAATATGAAGGTTGGATCGTTTTCGAGAATAATACTCCGGTAGCACTTGCGCTCATCGTCTTTAGCCCTGGAGCCGCTGGATTTTATTCCATTGGAGTCCTACCCAACCTGAGAAAGAAGGGCATTGGTGAATCTACTCTCCGTTGGTGTATTAAGCGTGCGCAGCAAGTGCAAGGACGTGACCGCTTCGTACTTCAATCGAGCGATGCAGGCCTCCGCTTGTATAAGCGAATGGGCTTCAAAGAAGTGACTCGATTCAGCGTTTTCAAGTCTCGCGAAAATTAATTGGCCAGAACGTAGGTACAACCGTACCGTTACGTCCTCCCCGCAGACGAGGGGAAGCCTATAGAATTCACAGAGATAGCCCTCAACTTTTCGGCAGGAAATGACGATGGAGCCCTCAGAGGATGGAATAGCTCCTCTCTATTCATTAGCCATGCCGGTTCGCGCAAAAATATACGCATATTTATCCATAGCAATTGGCTTGGTGGCGTTAGCCTTGGCGCTTTCCCAATGGCAGAGCCAAGACGTGCTCAAATTCGTCTTCTACCTCTTCTTCGTGGCTCTTTCCTCTCAAATGAAAGTTCGGATGCCGGGCGTGAATGGCACCATGTCCGTGAACTTTTTGTTCACCCTGCTGGCCGTAACTTCGCTTGATCCAGCCCAAAGTGTGCTGGTTGCGATAACCGGCGCCTTAACGCAATTGCTCTGGAAGTCCAAGAGTAAGTTAAGGCGGATCCACGTGATGTTTAACGCATCCAGCTCCGCCATCTCCTGCGGACTAGCTTATTTGGTTTTTCATTCCACCGCGTTGCGTAGCCTTAATTCCACCTTCACTTTGATGGTGTTTTGGACGTCCGTCACATTTTTTATCTTCAATACGACTATGGTGGCCATCGTGGCCGCGATGAGTATCGAAAAACCTATCTGGAAATTTTGGAAAGATAACTATTTCTGGACCGCTCCGCAGTACTTGTTTGGAGCTCTATTGACTTGGCTGGTCCATGTTATTGAAAATGCGGCGGGATGGGAAATCTCCGTGCTCGTTTTGCCGGTTCTATTCCTGGTGGAGCGAAGCTATCGGCTCTACCTGGGTCGCCTTGAACAAGAGCAGACTCACGTGACGCAGATGGCCGACCTCCATCTTCGCACCATCAAATCGCTGGCCCTGGCGATTAATGCGAAAGACGTAACCACCCACGGACATTTACGCCGGGTGCAAGTATTTACTGAGGAAATAGGCAAAGAACTTAATGTCGGAGAGGATATCATGCAGGCCCTCCAAGCGGCCGTTCTTTTGCACGACATCGGTAAGCTGGCCGTACCCGAATATATTATTTCCAAACCAGGGAAGCTGACCCTCGAAGAATTCGAAAAGATGAAGATCCATCCAGTTGTCGGAGCTGAGATTCTTGAATCCGTCAAATTTCCATACCCAGTCGTCCCAATCGTCCGCCACCATCATGAAAAATGGGATGGAACGGGATATCCCGATGGAATCAAGGGTGAGGAGATTCCCATCGGTGCTCGCATTCTAACGGCCGTGGACTGTTTAGACGCCATGGCTTCAGACCGGCAATACCGCCGCGCCATTCCGCTTGATGAAGCGATGGAAATCATTGTTTCCGAGTCCGGTAAAATGTTTGATCCCAAAGTGGTCGAAGTACTCCGCAGAAGGTACAAACAGCTGGAAGCACTTTCCGCGGAAACATCGATTACCGAAAACCAGCAATCGATCGAAGTGAAAGTTGAAAAGATCGTGGCTCCCGCTACCGGACTTGAGTCAAACGAGGTTTTGGCTCTTGTGGAACCGAAGCAGGGAAAAGGCGACTTCATTTCTTCGATCGCCGCCGCCCGGCAGGAAATTCAAACGTTGTTCGAGGTGACTACCGATTTAGGAAACTCCCTGAGTCTGGACGACACCTTCTCTTTGCTTGCTACCAGAATTAAGACGGTCGTGCCACATGATTGCATTGCGTTCTACCTAACCAACAACGATCGGCTGATGCCTCAATTCGTCCAGGGACTCGATTCGAAACTATTCGCCTCTCTGGAAATTCCGGTTGGCCAGGGCCTCTCTGGATGGGTCGTCGAAAATCACAGGCCAATTATCAACGGCAATCCTTCGGTTGAACCAGGCTACCTTAACGACTCTAAAAAATTCAGCACTTTGCGCGCCGCCCTTTCTATTCCGCTCCATGGAATGAATCAGGTGATCGGCGTAATGAGCCTGTATCACACGGAAAACGACGCTTTTTCGCGCGATCACCTTCGCATCCTTCTCGCCATAGGCTCAAAATGCGGAATCGCCATTGAAAATTCGTTGAAATTCAAGTTCGAACAAAAGACGGCGTCAACCGATTCATTGACCGGCTTGCCAAACGCCCGCTCTCTGTTTCTCCATCTGGACAGCGAATTGCACAGGGCCGAATCGGCTGGCGAGTCTTTGACGGTACTTGTCCTCGACTTGGACGGCTTCAAGGGCGTCAACGACCGCTTCGGTCACCTTGAAGGCAATAAGCTGCTTCAGATGATTGCCCAGGGTTTGAAAATCCATCTACGGCCTAACGACTATGTAGCGCGCATGGGTGGCGATGAATTTGTCATCCTATTGCCCAACGTGCCCGCAAGCGTTGTTCAAACCAGGATTGACCAGTTGGGTGAAATGGTTGTGGAACAAGGACGTATTCTCACCGGTGAAGAAGTGGTAGCTCTCAGCGTCGGGCAATCCACTTATCCCGCGGATGGGTCGAACGCCGAGGAAGTGCTTGCTGACGCCGACCGTAGAATGTACGCCATGAAGGAAACACATCACAAAATGAGTAAGAGCTTGGTTGCGCTTCATGCCTCTACAACCAAAAACGAAGTTCAAATGCAAACAGAAGCAAAGGATCACAAATCCAAGCTTGGAAATATTGATTAGCGCAACTCCGTTACTCTGGAAGCATGACTGATCGACTCCCGTTTCTCGCCACCGAGGCGGCACGGGGATATGAATCCATCCAAAAGCTTCCAGCATGCGTGCTCTTGGAGAACGTCCGTAGCATGTACAACGTTGGCTCGTTCTTCCGCACTTCAGACGCCGTCGCTTTGGAAAAACTCTACCTCACGGGGTATACGTCCTATCCTCCGAAAAAGGAAATTACGAAAACAGCGTTAGGCGCCGAAGACCGTGTCCCTTGGGAACACGCCACTCACCCAGTCGCTCTGGCCAACTCGCTCATTTCCCGCGGTTACGAATTGGCGGCGCTTGAGACCAGCACCCGCGCCGTCGATCTTTTCGATTGGATCCCACGCTTCCCTGTCTGTTTGGTCTTCGGCCATGAGGTCGATGGAGTCACTCCCGAACTGCTCGAACGGTGTGAAAGTTTCGTCAGAATCCCAATGCTTGGAGCCAAGCATTCCCTAAATGTAGCCACCGCCGGAGGCGTCGCACTTTACGAACTTCTGCGCAAGTACCGGAATCTGTTGCACAATACTTAACATGGCACTTCGTTTTTTAACCCTGCTCGCACTGTCCGCAAGTCTTGCTCCTGCTGACCCTCCCACAATGTTTCCGCACGTTCGCGGAACCCGCGAAATGGTTGGAGCTTCCAACAATTTTCAAGTGGAGGCGGGCTTCCGCATTCTCATGGCTGGCGGTAATGCCGTCGATGCCGGTGTCGCCGCCACTCTGGCCGCCTCGGTTACCGAACAGGATCATTTTGGCCTCGGAGGCGAAATGCCCTTGCTGATCAAAATGAACGGGAAACCCGTCAGCGCCATTAGCGGTGTGGGAACAGCCCCCGCCAAAGCGACAGTCGATTACTACAACACCCGCGGCCCAGAATCCTGGGAACAGGCCGGCCGCATGCCCCCCATCCCCGGCCAGGGAATCAAAGCCGCTATTCTTCCAGGCGTCTTCGACGGTTTAATGTTGGCGCTCCAGACTTATGGAACCAAATCTTTCGCCGAAGTTGCCCAACCGGCCATTGAGTATGCCGATGGTTTCCCAATCGGGGAAGAGTTTTACAACTACCTCCGCAATTTTCAGCCTCTCCTTCAACTTTGGCCAAGCTCCTCTAAATTCTTTCTGCCCGGAAATGAAGTACCCAAGCTCGGTTCGCTTTACCGTCTTCCGATCCTGGCGAAAACACTGAGGGAGCTTACAACCGCCGAAAAGAAGCAACGCGGTAATCGGGTCAAGAAGATTCAAGCCGTTCGCGACTACTTCTACCGCGGCCCTATCGGCAAGAAGATTGGAGCCTTCTCAGAAGCAAACGGCGGGCTCATCTCGGCTGCGGACATGGCCGGATTCAAGGCGGAAATCGACACCCCAAAATTCGGCGCTTTTCAAGGATACGAAGTGGTGAAGCCAGGCTTCTGGACGCAAGGGCCCGTCATGATCCAGATGCTCAATATTCTTGCTGGCTACGACCTCAAGGCCATGGGACACAACAGCCCACAGTACCTCCACATTTTGGTTGAAACGGTGAAACTGGCCTTCGCTGATCGTGACCGCTATTACGGCGACCCTAAGTTTTCTAAAATCCCCGAAGAGATCCTACTCTCGAAAGAATATGCCGTGGAACGCCGCAAACAAATAGACCCTGGGGCGGCCAGCATGGAACATCGTCCAGGCACGTTCGCCAAAACTGTCACCATGAATAGCCTCGGCACAGCCTCCAGCAATGTGAACGATACCACTTGCG
Organism: Acidobacteriota bacterium; assembly: GCA_025350695.1. Lineage (GTDB taxonomy): Bacteria > Acidobacteriota > Terriglobia > Bryobacterales > Bryobacteraceae > JANXSF01. Next base: position 7,811 of record JANXXI010000053.1, on the reverse strand, counting down.
TAAACGTCGTCGATAAATGGGGCAACGTGTTTTCAGCAACTCCATCGGGCGCCTGGCTGCCATCGGTAATTGCAGGCGACACAGGCATTCCGCTCAGCACGCGCCTGCAAAGCTTCGTGGTTACAGAGGGTCATGCCAACCAGTTGGCCCCCGGCAAGCGGCCTAGAGTCACCCTCAGCCCAACAATCGTCCTCAAAGACGGCAAGCCCTTCTTAGCCATGTCAACGCCCGGCGGCGACAATCAGGATCAAGCCATGCTGCAGGTGCTGCTAAACATCCTCGTGTTCAACATGAGCCCTCAGGAAGCCGCCGAGGCTCCACGCTTCCAAACCGAGCACTTCTACAGCTCTTTCGCCAATCATGAATTCGTCCCTGGAAAGGTAAACATTGAGGGCCGCATGGCCAAGGCAACCATCGAGGGCTTAAAGTCGCTAGGACATAAGGTGAATGTGACCAACGATTGGTCGAACGGATCCTCTCCGACAATAATCAAAATAAGTGATGGAGTCCTCGAAGGCGCCGCCGATCCAAGGCGCGCCCGCTTTATCTTTGGACGCTAGTGGCGGTCTCAAGTTGGTGTGCAGTGGGGCTTTAACCAGGCTTTAACCCCAGGGGCCGCGGAGGGCTCCCTGGCCCGACCGCGCGACGCTAAGCGGGCCAGTCCGTGAAATAAAAAGGAACTTCTAAAGATAGAAGTTGTCTGCTATTTTACATGGTAGACAAATGGAAACTTCCGGTAACGTTCCTAGTTGCAGGCATGGGGTTCAAAGCAGCGCTCCTGATTCTGTATAGATACTTTCCGCATCCCGCAATAGTCTTCCTCGGCGCGACTTCGGTCCGGCTGGACTTTGGATCGCAGAGAGAGCAGCCGGCTTGTTCTTCGAAACCAGAGGAATTGCTCCAGAAGTATTGAGTTATGTGGAATACTTCTGGGTTCCAGCATTCGGAGCCGAATGTTTTCTCCTCGGCATGGCCATCCAAGGCCTGCGAGCAAGCAAGCGCTTACACGACTCACCCATCCAGCAACACTTTCAGCATCCCCTTCCGCGCCGCCATCTCGAACGCCTCCGGGGCCTGCCCCAGAGCCATCCGCCCCTGAATCATTTCCTCCACGTGAATCTTCCCTCGCCGCAGCAAATCCAGCGCCGGCTGAAATCGCCCGCACCTTGATCCCACCAGCGTAATCTCATTCACAATAATCGGAGCCGTATCAATCGAAACAGTTCCCGCCACCGTGCTCTTCATAACCAATGTCCCACGAGGCCGTGTCATCCCCACCGCTGCGCGCAGCCCTTCAGCCGAACCCGTCGCATCCACCACAAAATCATAAGCGCAAACCGGCAACGCGCCTTTCGCCACCTCCCCCGTCACACCAGCCAGTTCCGCAATCGCCAACTTCTCCTTATGCCGGCCAAACTGGTGCACCTTGGCTCCGTGCACGGCCAATACCTGCGAAATCAGCAGCCCCAATTTACCGTCACCCAAAACAGCCACGGGCGCGTTTTTGGGAATCTTCACTTGCTCCAAAATCTCACAGGCCGCCGCCACTGGCTCTGTAAACACCGCATGATCGGTTGCCAACTTCGGCGGCGCCTCCAGCAAATTCCTCTCCGGTAGCGTGAAATATTCACTGAATGCCCCGGGATGCTTCACGATGCCCAACACAGTGCGCTTCGGACAATGCCGCCCCAATCCCCGCGCGCACCAATCGCACTTCCCGCATGCCAGATTGATCTCGCCCACTACTCGTTTGCCGATCCAAACCGGAGCATCAGCGTCAATCACCTCGGCCACAAACTCATGCCCCGGCGTGCCTTTGAATCCGTAGTACCCCCGTTGCAGTTCCAAATCCGTATTACATATCCCCGCTCGTAACAGCCGCAGGAGCGCAAATCCACGCGGACGCCTAGGCTTCGAACGTCGCGCAATAGAAACGCGGCCCGATTCAAGATGGACTGAAATCATACACCGCTATAGTAGCCAATTTCCCGGGTCGCGCTTCCGAAACTAAGGGTGATTTGGCTCGCTAGGAATTCCCGGGCAGCCTTTTATCCTGGCCCCGAGCGAATGTATTTTTTAGTCGTTTGTTCGTCTGAGCACGTCGCCACTTGACCACAGATGCTCTTGAATTTCCGAGACCTAGGTGGATCGCTGCCCACGAGTTCAAGATCAATCAATGCGATCGATTAATCTTTGCACCCAACCCTGCCAACTTCAGGTCAAATGATTCATAGCCTCGATCCATGTGGTAAACACGATTTACTTCAGTGATTCCCTCACCAACCAACGCGGCTAAAACCAGTGACGCGCTGGCCCTTAGGTCCGAACAAATCACCTGCGCACTACTTAAGGGCGTCCTACCCGCAACAATCGCCTGCCGACCTTCGATTCTAATGTTTGCCCCCATGCGAACCAGTTCCAGCACGTGCATGAACCTGTTTTCAAAGATCGTTTCGGTCACGAAACTGATGCCTTCAGCCTGCGTCAACAGAGCCATGAACTGCGCTTGTAAGTCGGTCGCAAAGCCCGGATGCTCTTCGGTTTTTATGTCGACACTTCGCAGTTTCCCAAGAGCACGCACACGCAGTTTTCCAACTCCTGGCTCAGTGATCTCGCAGCCAGTCTGTTGAAGCTTGAAGATCAAGGCGCTCAGATGATCCTTGTCGCAGGAAGCTACCGTTACATCACCACCCGTAATTGCCCCGGCTATCAAAAAAGTCCCGGCCTCAATTCGATCGGGAATGATTGTGTGCTCAGCGCCATGAAGCGAGGACACCCCCTCAATTTGGATCCGCGATGTTCCCACACCTTGAATTTTAGCCCCCATCTTAATCAGCAGCTCGGCCAAATCCACAACCTCGGGTTCTCTCGCCGCATTTTCCAAAACCGTTTCGCCATGAGCCAATACGGCCGCCATCATAAGATCTTCGGTTCCAGTCACCGTGATGCGATCAAAGTGGACATGTGTTCCCTTCAACCCGTTCGGAGCCGAGGCCTCCACGTAGCCATGGGATTGATGTATTTCGGCGCCGAGCCGCTCAAGCCCGGTCATGTGCAAATTAATCGGACGCGCCCCAATCGCACATCCACCGGGCATCGAAACACGTGCCCGGCCGGCCCGGCCAACCAACGGACCCAAGACTAGGCTGGAGGCTCGCATTGTTTTCACAACTTCGTAAGGCGCCTCTGGCGAGGTAATGCGCCCAGCTCTGACCCGCACCGTCGACGCGCCTTCCTCAACCACCTCGGTGCCCGTGTGCGTCAGAAGGCTTTGCATTGTACGAATGTCCTTAACCCTAGGCATACGATGCAGCGTAACTTGTTCAGCCGTCAAAAGGCAGGCCGCAAGGCACGGTAAGGCCGCATTCTTCGCACCGCTGATGCCGACTTCTCCGCTCAGCGGTATTCCGCCTTCAATCAAGAACTTATCCATTTCCTAACGAATCCCCCTCAGCGCCACTGCCACGCGGCCCCCGGCTTTCTCCAAGTACCGCTCGGCCTCCGCACGGCCCACGTCCAAACGTCCCATCAATATCGCAACCTTCACTTTTCGTCCCGAGGCCTCGATCAGTTCCGCCGCCCGTGTCCGCGGCGTCCCAGTCGCATCCATAATGATCCGTTCCGCCCTGTCCACAAGCTTGTGGTTCTTAGGCTGCACGTTCACCATTAAATTGCCGAATGAATAGCCAAGTTTAATCATCAGCCCCGTACTTAACATATTCAAAGCAAGCTTGGTGGCCGTTCCAGCCTTCATCCGCGTCGACCCTGTTAGAATCTCAGGCCCAACCACCAACTCAATTGCGGTATCAACGCGGCCCGATAGCTCTGCTGACGGAACGCAGCTCAAGCCAATCGTGCCTCCCCCTATAGCCCGGGCTTGGTCCACTGCGCCCAAAACGTACGGAGTGCGCCCACTTGCCGCGATCCCAACCAAGACATCCGCTGTACCGAATCCGTGGGAGAGCAGATCGTTTGCTCCCATAACGGGATCATCCTCCGTCGCTTCCGTCGCCCGCGAGAGGGCCTTTTCTCCTCCCGCAATGATGCCCTGCACCATGTCAGGTGGGACATTGAAAGTCGGCGGACATTCAGCCGCATCCAAAACACCAAGCCTTCCACTGGTCCCGGCGCCGATGTAGAATAGCCGCCCTCCGCGTTCCACTCGCGCATAAATGGCATCTAGTGCATTCGCAATCTGGGGAATGGCATTTGCCACCGCCACGGCAACTTTCTGATCTTCAGAGTTAATGATCTCCAACATCGTTACTGTCGACGCCGTATCGATCTCCGCGCTCACTGGGTTGCGTTGCTCAGTTAGAAGTTGCCCCAAGTCCATTTGCACCTCTCCAGAGCCAGCTTCGCACAACTCTCTGGGCTCATATTCAACAATCTTGAACCAAAAACCTCAGGGCTTATTCCCACTTCATACCTAATTGCTCGCAGGGTTCCGACAAACGCTTTCCAGTCCACGACACCTTCGCCTGGCAACAAGCGTTCCATGTCCTCAACCGCCTCAGGAGCTAGGTCCGCGGCATCCGCGAAGTGCAGGTGAAGGATCAGTGAACCAGCTTCCAAGATCTGAGCCGCGGACCCACCGGCATGATGCCAGTGCCAACTATCCAGCAGAACACCCGCCCCATGGCCGCAATCGGCCACGAACGATAAGGTCTGTGGCAGATTCCATATAAACTCGAAAGGCTGCTTGCGCCGTAAACGCAAAGGAGAGACGAATTCCACCGCCAGACGCAGCCCGTTCGCCTCTAAAACTTCTGCGCAGGCACCGAACCGCTTCAGCGAAAGCGCGTAATAGTCAGCAAAAGGAATGTCGGAAGAAGAGAGAACAGAGCAGCCCATGGTCTTACACCCAATCCGGTGCGCATCTTTCGCCCGCTGTTCCAGCAAAGCAAATTCGTCTTGAAACAGATCCTCGTCACGCCTGCATTCAACGGGCAATTTTCCGAAACCGGCAACAAGCCCGCTCTCCGCCAACAGGTCCACAGATGCAGCTACGCCAACGCGTTCCAAATCACCCGAAGTGAAATCCGCCGCATCGTAGCCACTATCCCGCGCAAGCCGCACGAATTCGGGCCATTGTGTGCGTCCACCCGCAACGGAATGGTTCAAGGAAAAGAAGGGCTCGCAGGGTTTATCCAGCATGTGGCGTATCCTGCGAATTGTTTTGAAAAGGAGTATTGGAGGCGCGGGTGGGAATCGAACCCACGAATAAGGGTTTTGCAGACCCTTCCCGCAAGCCCTCCAACTCCCCAACAGTTGACCAATCTTCCATTCCCGTTTCCAATTCTAGCGGAAATCTAACGGCTGGACCCGATTTTGCGAGGGGCCAATGAGCCTTCCCCAATCTTTGTTTGGCCCAGTGGAGCCAGCTCCGCCCGCCAATTGCCCAACACCCGAAGATCGAATGCGTAGACTGCTCGAACTCACCGCAGAGGAAATCCGACCTTGCCGTGAATGCCAAGCCACGCTCTACATGGTCCGTCACCGCAACGGCAAGATCGCGCCGTACACCGTGGACGGCCTCAACCACTTTTTGGATTGTCCGTTCGCCAACAACTTCAGGAGAACCAAATGAACATCACCGAACCCATCGAACTGTGGGGCTGCCAACTCATGAGCAGCTTCCGAATCGCGGCGATGCCGACGCTGAAGCCAGAGGCGCCATACAAGCCGAAATGCAGCTTGTGTGGCGACGACGGGTACTTCCGGACGGTGGATCCGCCCGTCGAGGTTGCCGCTTGCGCCGCCGATATCCGCCGGGGCCTAGACCGCGAGGAGATCGGCCTCTGCACCTGCGACCAGGGCCAGTTCTGGGTTTCGTGGTTTGTGGATCTGGCGGAGCCGATGAAAAACCGGTATGGAGTTCCCATGCCTGCGTACCCGATGCCCGCGCAAATTCCGGATGGGATGATTACGGACTATGCGCGGTCGAAAGCTTGGCTGGATGCTTGGGTTGAGCGGAGGTGCGCATGATTGCCGTCACCGTGAAGCCTTGCGGCTGTGTTGCGAACAAGCGGTCAGCGGGTGTCGAGATTCCCAGGAACTCGCCCAGCGGGGTTGTCCGGATTATGAGCGAAGAAAACGCCAACCGCCTGCCGATGCTCTGCCCTGCCCACAGGCCGAAAGTATCCGAACCAAAAGCACAGGAGAGCCTATTTTGACGCCGGTCGAAAGGTCACGTGCGGCTCTTGATGCCGCGATCCGCTCTGCTCTGTCTCGGTTAGTTGGGCTGCTGGTGGTGCTGCTCATCCTTGCCGTTCTGCTGCTGGCGGCAATGTGGCGATTGGAAACGTGGAGGTGATGCTATGTGGAACGAAGCCGGGGAATGGGGAAAAGACAGATGGCGAAGGGTTCATTGTCGCAATTACCCCTGCGAGCAAACACAAACCAAACCTACTGGATTTTGTGTGACATGCGACAAAGAATTCCAGAAGCACAAACAGGCTGAATTCCGGGAACGATTGCGGGATGAGGGGAAGTACAAAGACTGGCTTGAACAGCGACGAAAGTACCCAAGCTATCACTCGAAAACTTACGGAAAAGAGTATTACCACCGAACAAAAAACAACCCTGAGGTTAAAGCTCGCCGAATCGCAACCCGGCGGCGCTATCGCATAAAAAGCAAGGGTTCTCCAGCCCACGAAAGAAGGCTGGCTTACTGCCGGGAATATATGCGGAAACGATACGAAAATGGAAAATCTAAATGACCAACAACACACAACAACGAATTGAAACTCTAAAGGCTGGACTACAACGCCAGCCACGCAAGCATGGGACGAGAGGCAGTTACATGGCAGGTTGCCGGTGCATCCAATGCCGCGCCGCCAACAGCCGCTACAGTTGCGGCAGGGAGGCTGCCCGCCGTCAGGGTGACAAACGGGACTTAGTGCCTTCCGCCGCCGCGCGAGAACACCTGAAGCAGCTCTCAAGGAAGGGCGTGGGCTACAAGCTGGTCGCCGATGAAGCCCGGATCGCGGAGAGCGTGATCTGGAAAATCCGCGCAGGAGAACGGTGCCAAATCCGGAAGACAACCGAAACGGCGATTCTCACCGTGAGCGCGGAAATTGCGCGGGGCGATGCTTCGTTGATTGCGTCGGGGCCCGCTTGGAAGCTGCTCGACGAGTTACTAAGAGACGGCTACACAAAAACACAACTGGCGAAGTGGCTCGGCACAAAGACGCCCGCGTTGCAGTTGGTAAAGGGCAGGCCGATCACCTACCGCAAAGCTGAGCAGGTGAAGCGGATGTACGATGACGTGATGGCTGGAAGGCTAAAAAGAGACTAGGCTTTATGCGGTAACAGGGTGGCCACTAAAGTTTCCTTCGTGACAAACTTTTCGTCGGCCCACTCTCGGATCTCTTTATCGTTGGCCGCCACCTGCCGGTCTTGTTCCCTCGCCATCGAACCTACGGCATTTGAAATTTGCAGGTTCACCACAAGGTTCCCCACCGTCACAATTGCCGAAAAAGTCGAGAGAATCAAAGCTGGGTTGAGGGCCGCGTCCATGCCTTACTTATCGCCGGTTTGTGGCAGCCCTTTCACATACAACCGCTTTACGGAATTATCCTACTGAGACTTTTCCAGAACTCAGGACACTTCCCACTTATGAAGAAATCACTTGCAACCGTGTTGTGCCTGCTACTGGCTGTTCCTGCGTATCCTTCCGGACAGACGGTGAAGTATTCCGGCGGCTCGATTCCCAATGCGGAGAGCGGCCAAGACTTCAAGTTGTCAATAGGTAAGACTCTTATTCAAATGTCGCGAGCCTCCGCGGCCATTGCGATACCCTCGACTTC
>JANXXI010000052.1 GCA_025350695.1 Acidobacteriota bacterium | reverse complement strand
AAGCCGCCGCCAACGCCGCGGTTCTTGAAAAGGACTTGCTGAAAAAAGTAAAGCCGCAACTGCAGAAGATCAAGCCAATGAAGGCCGTCTTCGATAAGAACTACGTCAAGCTGATCGACGGGCCGAACGTCAAGACTAAAGGCTCCTTGATGGACAAGGCCCACGCGTTAATGGCCGACATAAAGGCTTTCAAGAAGGACAACGGCTGCGACCGTCTGATCATGATTTGGACCGGGTCGACAGAAGTATTCCACAAGCCCGTCAAAGTGCACCAAACCCTCGAATCGTTTGAAAAGGGACTCACCAAGAACGACCCTGATATTGCCCCCAGCCAAGTCTACGCATATGCCGCGTTGATGTCCGGCGTTCCTTTCGCCAACGGCGCTCCGAACCTGACGCACGATATTCCCGCACTCCTCGGCCTGGCCCGCGACCATAGCCTTCCCGTTTGCGGCAAGGATTTTAAAACCGGCCAGACCTACATGAAGACCCTAATAGCTCCGGGCTTGAAGGCCCGCATGCTTGGCTGCAACGGGTGGTTCTCCACCAACATTCTCGGCAATCGCGACGGCGAAGTTCTCGAAGATCCAGGTTCGTTCAAGACCAAGGAAGACACCAAGCTGAGCGTGCTTGATTCGATCCTCCAGCCAAACCTTTACCCCGAGCTCTACAAGGACCTCTATCACGCCGTCCGCATCAATTATTATCCGCCGCGCGGCGATGCCAAGGAAGGCTGGGACAACATCGACATCTTCGGTTGGCTCGGCTATCCGATGCAAATCAAGATCGATTTCCTTTGCCGTGATTCCATTCTGGCCGCCCCCCTGGTGCTGGATTTAGTGTTGTTCCTCGACCTAGCGCAGCGCGCCGGAATGAAGGGGATTCAAGAGTGGTTGAGCTTCTACTTCAAGGCTCCGATGACTGCCCCTGGACTCTATCCTGAGCACGACATCTTCATCCAGCTAATGAAGTTGAAGAACACATTGCGCTGGTTGCGCGGTGAGGATCTAATCACCCATCTAGGCCTCGAGTATTACGATTAGACGAATCGGGGCAGTCAAGTGGGGCCGAAGCGATTCCGGTTTTGAAATGAACCACGGAACCAAGCTAGGCCCTGCTAACCTAAAATGGAATTCACAGCGGCTGATCCCGGGCCGTCCAAACAAGAGACCAAATGATTCGCTCCCGTCCCCTAATTCTCGCTGCCATCGTCTTCAGCTCGCAGTTGCTTGCCCAGACCCCAGCCCCCGGACCATTCCCAGGCAAGAAAAAGCTCCTCGCAATTGGCGACACCCGCACTGGCTTCCAGCACGATTCAGTTTCCCACGCCCTCGCTGTTATCGAACGTATGGGTTGGGAATCCGGCGCCTTTGTAACGTACATTAAGACAGACTCCCAACTCCTCACCAAGCAGCCGATCACCATCAACGACGATCACGGCAAACCTTCCAGCCCACGCGCCATCAACGCCAAGAACCTCGACTACTTTGACGCGATATTCTTCATGGGTACAGGCGAAGGCGACCTATCGGCGCAACAAAAGAAAGATTTGCTTTCATTTATTCGCGACGATGGCAAGGGCTTCGTAGGCGCCCATACCGGAGATAACGCCTACTTCAATTGGCCTGAGTTCGGTGAGATGATTGGCGGGTATTTCGACAATCATCCTTGGGGCGTTTTCGACGCTCCCGTAATTGTGGAAGATCCGGACTTCCCCGCAATGAAAGCCTTCCCGCTCACCTTCTCCCTGAGGGAAGAGATCGTTCTCCATCTGCCCCCATATTCCCGGGAAAAGGTAAGAGTGCTAGCCCGGCTCGACACAAAGAAAATCGACATGACCGACAAGGCCATTCATCGCAAGGACGGCGACTTCCCGGTGGCCTGGTCCAAGAGCTACGGCAAAGGGCGGGTATTCTACTCCACTTACGGTCACATTCCCGAAAACTGGGATAATCCGATGGTCCAGAAAATGTACTTTGAGGCGATCAAGTGGGCCATGGGCCTCACCAAAGGCGAGACCACTCCCCGCCCAATGCCCAACAAGTAGCGACGCTCTTTGCGTCGAATTCCAATCCTTGACTTTCAAAATGTACTGGGTATATGCTTGGCCTACCCAATTCCACGTACATAGTGGATGAAATTCATGGAGAGGATTTCCATAATGACGCTCAGTCGGTTCGCATTCCATAGTCTCGTAACTCTCGCGCTCACTGCTTCTACAGCCACGGCCCAAACCGGCGGAGGCGCCACTCTCGTGGGCAACATCAAAGACGCTAGCGGCGCCGCAGTTGCTGGAGCCAAAGTAACAGTCGTCAATACGGCAACATCCTTCACAACGGAAACAACAACCTCCGGTGAAGGCGCCTATTACGTACCCTATCTAACGCCCGGCGATTACCGGGTCAAGGTCAGTTCGAAAGGCTTTAAGGAGTTCGTTCGCGAAGGGATCACGCTTCGTTCCGCCGAAGTGCCTCGCATCGATATCACGTTGGATGTGGGTTCAACTACCGATAGCGTTACTGTCAGCGCTTCCGCTTCCTTGTTGAACACCGAAAACGTGATCAGCTCCTACGTTCTCCCAGCCGATGTTCTTGTAGAAACTCCGGGCGTGATGAAGCGCACCGTTTACCTGCTGCAGTACATGCCGGGTGTAGTCGGCGTCGTCGGTCAGGCCGGGTTTCATATTCAAGGACAAGCCCAAAACGACATTGGCTTTTCTCTTGACGGAATCAGCGCTAAATCCCCCTACACAGGCACCGTGAATCAGGTGGACGGAGTCATTCAAGGAAGCACCGACGCCATGGAAGAGGTTAGGGTGCTCACCACCGGCGTTTCCGCGGAGTACGGACATTCAGCCGGCGGATCTATGAAGATGGTCTATAAGTCCGGCGCCAATCAGCTACATGCTTCTTTTGAAGATCGTTACCTCAACGGAAGTTGGGTCCATCGGAACTACCTCACGCAGAATCCGTTGCCGCCGCAAGCTCCCTGGTACTACCACACGTTCGATCTCGTAGCCAGCGGTCCAGTCGTCATCCCCAAGGTCTACAACGGAAGAAATAAGACGTTCTGGCTGTCTGACTACGCCATCAATCATGAACACACCATAAATCTAACCGTGGGAACCGTTCCAACTCCGGAAATGTTCAACGGCGATTTTTCGTTCAAAGACGCTGCAGGTGGCGGTTTGCCCATCTATAACCCCTTCTCTACTCGTCAAGTCAATGGAACCTGGACCCGTGATCCGTTGCCCAACAACATCGTTCCCAAAAGTCTAATGGACCCCGTCGCCCTCAAGTTCCTAGCCCTAGGAATTTGGAACCCGCCGAACCAGGTAGGCTCTCCTGCCAGGACCGGACCGTCAGGAAATCTGCAGTTCGTCAACACTTGCCGCTGTCTGCATAGGGATCGTTGGGACGAGAAGATCGACCATCAGTTTTCCTCCAACCAAAAGATGTTCTTCCGCTATTCCCAGGGACACCACCGCGGCCAGAATGGCGACAATTTCGCTAAGGCGGAATTCAACGCCTCCCGCGAAATTAACCCCACCGACGACATCAACGGCGTTATCAGCTACACCTCAATTGTTTCGCGCGTAACCTTTAACGAATTCCGCATCGGCTACAACCGGCGCGCCTCTTCCAATCCGGAACGTCCGGAATCCGCCAAAACAGCCTTAACCATTCCAGGCGTCCCGGCCGAGACGTTTCCATACTTCAACATTGGCTACAGCATCGCCCCAATGGGCTACACCCGCCAGGTGGGCGAGGACAAAATTCTTCAAGATAACCTCACCCGTATCGCCGGCAAACACAGCCTGAAGATGGGTTACGAAATGATCCGCACCGCTTACAATGACAAGGCGACCTCCCTGCCCTCCGGACAATATAACTTTGGGGGAGGCACGTCCCTGCCATTCGCGCAAAACACCGGAAACGATTTCGCCGCCTTCCTGATGGGCGTTGTCACCAGCGCAACCTTCACCAAGCAGTTGGCCATCTTCCTGCCGCGTCAATGGGATCACGAACTCTACTTTCAAGACGATTGGAAAGTGCGGCCTAACCTTTCCCTAAACCTCGGCCTTCGCTGGTCCTACTTCTCGCCCTACAGCACGAAGTACGACCAGCAATCCCAATTCGATCCCAACGCAACCGACCCCGTGACCGGCCTCAAAGGCGCCATAACCCATCCTAAAGGACCAATCGGAAAGCGTGACCTAAACAATTTCCAGCCCCGCTTCGGCATGGCTTACAGCTTCAAACCCAAGTGGGTTTTCCGCGCCTCGTTCGGAACCATGACGGTCGATAGCGCCGGCCAAGGCGGCTTCGACGAGTACGCCGGCAATTTCAACATCCTCCAACCAACCGGCGATCCGCGCCACTTATTCCAACTCCAGAACGGCCCTGGACCAATTACATACGTTGTCAATCAGGATGGTACCGTTCCTTACACCGGAGCCAATTTCGGCAGCCGAAATGCCACTTGGCGTGATCCCAATCTGCACAACGCCTATGTCATGAATTGGTCGGCTGGTTTCCAATATCAGCCCGGAACTTCATGGCTGATCAACACCCAGTACCAAGCCTCGGCCGGCGTCGGTTTGCACCGCAGCTGGAACATCAACGGGGTTCCATTGTCGATCGCACTCGGCGGAGACCGGGTGTTGCAGGACAAGGTATTCCTGGCGCAACAAAACTACTTCATCTATCCCCAATTTGGAACTGTCAATCTGTTATCGAACTTCAATCACAACACATGGCACAGCGGAAATATTTCGCTCGAAAAGCGTTACGGCAAGGGGC
>JANXXI010000031.1 GCA_025350695.1 Acidobacteriota bacterium | reverse complement strand
GGCTGCAATAGCAGTCTATCCAACCACAAAAGCGACGGGGGATCGAGAGTACTCTCGATCCCCCGTCGCTTTTGTGGTTGGATAGACTGCTATTGCAGCCGATCCCTTTAGTTGACGGTAACGCTGACGGTCCTTTGTCCTACGGCGTTTCCGGTTGCCCCTGTAGCGGAAGCACTGTCGGTTGCGATCACGGTTACTGTTGCGGAACCGATTGCACTTGCGACGTTTGCCGCGGTGACGGCGCCTGTGCTGCTGTTGATTACAAAACCAAGCGTTGTACTAGCGGGTAGCAGCGTCCAGGCGACTGTGCCTGTGTTGCCGGTTGCCGAGGCGGTGAACAGGACGTTTGTTGTACCGTTCGTTTGAGCCGTTGGCGATGTATTGGCGATGTTCAGCGCAATCACGATCGAAAACGAGATAGTGCCGGTTAGCGGCGTACCCGTTGTCGAATCGGTAGCCGTCACGACTATGTCGTAGGTTCCAGCGGGGGTGGTGGCGAGGATCCCGATTACTCCGGTCACTGGATCAATCGTCATACCGGTAGGTAGAGACGACGGAGTCGTGATCGCGAACGAGTAAGGATAGATCCCGCCCGAAGCCTGAATTGTGGTGAGGGATGCGTTGGCAGAGCCGAACGTAGAAGTTGGAGCTGAAACGGAGGTGGTAGCAACTAAGCCGCCGGCAATGGTGACCGTAAAAGTGACTTGACCGGTTACGGGAATGTTGGCGGAATCGGTTGCCTTAACTGTAAGTGCGTAGGCCCCGGCAGTGTTTGCTCCTGGATTGCCAGTGATGGCTCCGGAGACTGGATTCAAGGCCAGTCCGGTCGGTAGCACTCCAGAGACGATTGCGAATTGATAGGGAGATTGGCCCTGGGTGGCAACCACCGCGTTATTGGTTGACGCCCAAGCGGTTCCGACGGTCCCCGTCAAAGCGGTTGGCGCCGTGACTTTCAAGCGCGGGGCGATTGCTATGCTGACCCCGGCCTGGCTGGCGACGCTATTTGACGTAACTACGATGGGCAGTTGTACGGGAGCATTGATGGTTGCAATGTTGGCGCCATTGATGTCCGTATACGTTCCAGAAGACGGCGAACGTCCAGGGAGGTGAACATTGACCTGATAGAGACCTCCAATCGAATCCGCGACCCATCCGGCGTAAGTGACCGTTGCGGCCTTACCACCGATGGTTACGGTAGGAATGTTATTAGTCGCCATACACGGGGCGAACCGGCCAGTGTTCAAAAGTACACTTTGAATAACCGTGCCATCTAGATTTGTCGCCGTACCACCACTTAGAGCATTCAATGAAGTTAGAAAGCTGCTGATACTGACGCAATCGGCCGGTACTCCAGACGAACCGGTGCTGGCGTTGTCGGCTGTGCTGTCGGGAACTCCTAGACCGGTCATATAGAGCACTACGTTATCTGAATCAGAACCCGTGGTGCGTACACCAGCTTCTTTGCCCGGTGTGACGAGGGAATAGTTGAGCGCATTCAAGATCGCGCCTGAACCCTGTCCATCCGCGCCGATGCTAAACATGCCGGGTGAGGTCGGAGCGACAGCCACCTGAAATGTTCTACTAGCCAGGAGAGTGGCTCCAGAGCCATAACCGAAAGTGACAACTACATCAAGATCGGTCTGGCCTGCAATCGCCGATGGCGCGAGGATGTTGATCTGACTGTTCGTTGCCACCAGAATCGGAGCATAGCCAATTAGAGTCGGAGATGACCCACGTGTTTGGAACGCTACTTTAAGCAAGCGTTGCGTTGCACCGGTGGGATCAGGACTAAGTGAAGTTCCGTAACGGAACGACGCGTCGGTTGCGCCGTAAAGAACCTGGTTGCTATTGCAGCCAGTCGCATTAGAAGAGCAAAAGCCAGTGCCGAAAATGCTCAACATGGAGTAGGGTGAGACGGTTGGAGGCGTTCCTGGATTTGGTTGGATGAACGAGGACGCACTTGTGACAGTCTGGATGATGGGACCCGCGGTGATGGAAAGATTGGCTGTTCCTGTTGGCGTGAGGCAAGTCCCGCCAATTGGATTGCAAACACCAATGGGAACAGATCCGCCTGGCCCTGACAGTGCAAACGGCAGGTAGGCATCGGGCGAGGTTGGGACGGTGATCGTCAGAATAATGTTAGAAGCGTTTATGACATTCGCAGAGATGTTGGTATCCGTTACAATCGCGTTGTTGACCAGGATTCCGACGCGCGTCTTTTGACTTGGATCGGAACTGGCGACAAAGCCGTTGCCTGTCAGTACAACAGTAAACGTCTGACCAGAGGCAGCGGTGGGAAGACTGGCCGGACTGATCCCCGTTACAGAAGAATCGACGGAGAGAACCGTAACGTTTATGGTTATGACGGTTTGTTGCGCCGGGCTTCCCCATGTGAGTGTTACGGTACCGGTGAGCACCGTGCCGGGTGTTGCCGAGGCAAAAACCGAAGGATCGAATGTGATTGGAA
Organism: Acidobacteriota bacterium; assembly: GCA_025350695.1. Classification (GTDB taxonomy): domain Bacteria; phylum Acidobacteriota; class Terriglobia; order Bryobacterales; family Bryobacteraceae; genus JANXSF01. The sequence continues at coordinate 3,909 of JANXXI010000031.1, read as the reverse complement.
TTTGCGTACCGAAGCTATAGGCTAATCCTCTTATCAGTTCAGGAGCTACTACCGGGGAGAGGCCCCCTCCTGTGGTAATCACATAGGAAATTGGAGAGTCGCTCGAAACCGCCGTAATCGAGACGGTTGGAAGGGTTGCGCCAACACTCCAATTGATATTTCGAGATGTGCTCTCAGCCATGGTCAACTTTGGCGTTCCGTTGGTGATTAGGAGACTGATCGGAACCAAACGGTCCGTAAATCCAGAAACGCGGAATCGCAAGGAAGCGGAATAAGTTCCGGGGGCCAAAGAGTCGGCTACATTCGTTGAAGAGAAACGAAGACTCTTCGGAGTTGTGCCATTGAAGGCGTCCGCGGTCAACCAAATAGGAAGACTAGTGGTATCCAGGCTAAAGAATGGAGCAGTGGAGGCCGTAGAAGTAATATTCACGTCCACCTTGGCTGCGGCGCCTGAACCTTTCACATAGGTAAGCGTAGGAGAGGCAGGAGTGGCCGACAGGGTGCTTGGTGGCACAACTTTCAAGGTCACGGGAATCGTCTTATCAGGGGCGGGAGCATTGACAAGGTGCAGGCTGAAGGAATTGCTGCTTCCCGCTGTAAATCCCCCGCATCCGCTGGCGGCGGCAATAGTAAACGTGATGGGAGTGGCCGTGGCTCTGCCTCCGGACGTGGAACTGAGCGCCACCCAGGCCGGATCATTGCCTGATGCAGTGTCGATAGTAAAATTGGTTCCGCCAATTGCGGCCGAAGTCACCGAGATAGTTTGCGCCGCGGCCGGCGTGTAGGTTGATCCGCTCAAGGTGCAGGTAAGGGTAATGGGAGTGGGCGAAGCAACCAGCGGCGTGGTGGCTGCCGTGACGGTAATGTTTGCCGTGGAGGTAACATCGTTGGTCCCACCGGCCTTGAAAGTAATAGTGGATGTACTAGCGCCCGAAGCGGCGCCGGCGCATCCCGCTGCCATGTTGACGGAATATATTAGACCGGCTGCGGAATTGGCAGCTGTCAATGTCGTGCTACTGGGCGCTGTGATCGCCACTCCGCCGGTGGGAGCCGCGAAAGTTACGACGATGGTATTCGATCCGGTAAGAGCCGTCACCGGTTTTATGGTTACCGAAACCGCTGTGCCGGGACCGTTAGCGGTGCTGCAAGTCAAAACGATAGGGGTGGTTGGTGTGACCGTCAGCAAATTTACCGCATGCATGCTTGCAGCGGAAGTCATTAATGCGAACGTTAGTAGGGATGCGCGAGAGAGAGTCTCTGCGATCTGCTTTGCCGAAGTTCGGCGAGAGTTAACAACCATGGAATTCATAACAGACTTCCCTCCTCAGGGATTGTGGGCCAATTGGCCAATGCGCCAAGTTGTCTCAAATGGCCGCAAGTTGTCGTATCGGTCTGCTAATTGAGAACTATGAGGAAAAAATGGATGAGGCCTTCTGGGTGCTAGAAGAGGAGTAAGTGATTGTCAGTTGATCGGCTTAGAATTACCACGAATCGCGATTGTCAATGCGTACGCGAAACAGTGGTTTTGCCCGTTCCTCGGGCTCCATGACATAGGCTTCGGTGGTCATCGCCGGATTGTAACCTCGCCATAGCCAGGCCAGGGATTCAGGCAAATCCAAGGCGCCTTGTGCGATGGCATGGCTACCGACTCCGAAGCGAAAATGGAAATCGTAGCCACGCATTTTGAGAGCATTCGCTAATTGAATGTTATTGAGGGGCCAACTGCCAGCTTGGTTCTCGATATCGTCAGCTCCATCAGAAAGCCATACACGCAAGTTCTTCTTTGGTTCGCGCCGAACCCGATGAGAGACAATATATCCGCCGTCCTGGCCTTTCTCGGGCTGCCACTGAATCGCTGAATAGCTTCCGATGTGGGACAACACGCGGCTGAACTGTTCAGGGAAATACCAAGCAGCATTCATGGCGCAGATAGCCCCGGAGGAGGCCCCGGCAATAGCTCTTGAATAGGCGTCGGGACGGATCTTGTAACTCTGTCCAATCACGGGTAGTACTTCTTCAAGCAGGTATTTCCCATATCGGTCGGACACCGTATCGTATTGAATGCTTCTCATTCTTGTGCCGGCGGCTTCTCCGCCCGTTCCCGGCGAAATGAGAACATGCACCATGGGCGGGATCAGTTTCTTATGCACCAGATTGTCTGAAACGATCTGCATTCGCAGACGCAACAAATCCTGATTGCCAACAATTGTTTCGCCGTCCTGCCAAATCATCAATGGAGCTTCCTTGGTCGGGACGACACCTGGATTCACATAAATCCAATAGTTGGCCGACATCCCCGGATAAATCTTGCTCGCCAGCGTTTTCATTGGGGAGAGGGTTCCGCGCGGGGCGCCTGTCAGCGGATAAGCATCCGGGTTGTAACCGGCGACATCGTATGTTCCGATAGGCCGGCCGTCAGAAAAGTAAGTAAAGGAATGTGTTGTACCCAAGCGCAGTGTTAGCAGTTTGAACCAATATTTAGACCCGGCGATGGGATTCAAAGGGATCGGAGGCTGATGATCGATTGAGACGGTTGCGGGCTTTTCGGCTTCGACGGCGAAGAGAAAGTCCTGTCCCCATACGGCAGCCCCATCGCGGCCATGCAACAAGGGCAGTCCTCTTTCGATGAGCTCTTTGAGTTTGGGAGAATTGCCGCGGGCGGCTTCAACTAATTCCTGAAGTGGATGCGTCTGGGCATTTACCGCGAGACCGAACCCTACGAGAAAAATCAGTTGGAGGCGAATCACGCCGTAACCCCGCCCTTAATAAGGTCTCCAATGACCCGGGCAAGCAGCCTGTCGATCAAGTTTTCGTAAGCCTTGGGGGATTTGTCCGTTGTGATCGCAGCAATCTCTTCGGGCGTGGGCGGCAAGCCATGGAGGTCGTAGGTGACCCGGCGAATCAGCGTAGCCCTGTCAGCTTCGGGGGCGGGCTTAAGTTGAGCCTTGCGAAGGCCTTCAAGAATGAAGGCGTGGACCGGCGTACGAATCCATGCTTTGGCAATTGCTTCGCTGAATGCGGGTGGCTTGACATCTTTACGCGGCTGAAAAGCGCAATGGCGGCGTTCGGCTTCCGTGTATTTTCCAAGTGGGGCAACGTCGACCGGAGTGGAGTCCGCCCCCAATAGTAGAAAACCTAGCAGCGGAAGGCTGATGGAAAGGGCCGAGGAAATCGTTAAGCTAAAGTCTTTTTCCATGAGGGTGATGTCCAACATTAGTTTATCTCGAATAGAGAAGTGGCGGCTAACGAATAGTAGGTTAAGCAGCCGCAGCGTTCATTACCGGCATTGCCGGATTGGGTTCGTTCCGTAAACAGCAGTTTTTATACTTGCGGCCGGATTTACAAGCACAAAGTTCGTTGCGGCCGACTTTCGGAGCTGGACGGACATAGGGCTTCCTGCTGAATTTGTGTTCACTTATCGTTGCTTGGGTTGATTTGGGTTGCGTTGATTTGGCTTCGTTCTTCATTTCCGCTTTGGGTTCGTTTCGCGAAATCGGTTCATCGAGCGGATGAGCGGCTTGGTAAGCCTGTATTTCTTTGAGGCATTTGTGGAAAGTGCGCTCGGCTCGCATTCGGTAGGTGGCGATGCGGTTGAGTGTTTTTTCGTTGGAGCCGGAGAGAAGAGGGTCGATGCCATCGACGGCCAGTGCGGCTTCGAGGCTATTTGCTCTTTCGATGTTCCAGACGGCGAGGACAATTTGGGTGTACAGGGCGCGTTCGACAGGACCGGCTGGGTGGAGTTCGAAGCGGAAGGCGACGGTTAGGGCTTCGAGGGCTTGGTGGTCCTCATCAGTGAGGAGCACTGCCTGTTTGGCGAAGAAACCGAGTTTGGTGGCGATAGCGGCTGAGCGGGCTTTTCCTTCGGGGGTGATGGGTCCCGTCGATAATTGAGCGTTGGCTGTGTTGGCA
>JANXXI010000010.1 GCA_025350695.1 Acidobacteriota bacterium | reverse complement strand
AATATGGATTTGCGTTTGACCGGCGATGGCCCGCAGTTCATTTCTCTACAAGCCGGTTCCTACCGCGCTGAAGCGCTGCAGGATGGAACCGCGCAGGTGGAACCCTTTACGGCAAACGTCAGTTCAGACGTCGCACGCCAAAAGCCGGAGCCTCCTTTCCGCGAAGCGGCACGCGCGGTGGATCTGACGACAGCTGAATTGATCGTCAGTGTTGGCCGAGGCATTAAGGAAAAAGAGAACATTCATATTGTTGAAGAATTAGCGCAAGTGATGGGCGCCGAACTGGCAGCCTCACGGCCGATCATCGACAGCGGCTGGCTGGCGATGGAGCGTCAAGTTGGAAGCTCTGGCCAGACTGTTTCGCCGAAGGTTTATATGGCCGTCGGTATCAGCGGAGCCATTCAGCATTTGGTTGGAATGAAGGGCGCGAAATGTATTGTGGCGATCAACAAAGACGCCAACGCCCCGATCTTTGAGGTGGCGGACTACGGCATTGTTGGGGACCTGTTTGAGGTTGTGCCGGCTCTGATTGAAGAGATTAAAAAGGCCAAAGCTTAGGGCGCAAGCCGCTGAAGCTTCCATCCATCTTTCGTCTTCAAGTAGCGCAGCCGGTCATGGAGACGGTTGCGCCGTCCTTGCCAAAATTCCATCATTTCCGGCTGCACTCTATAGCCACCCCAGAAGACTGGCCGAGGAATCTCGTTCCCTTCATGTTCTATTTCGAGCGCCTTCCAACGTTGTTCCAATTCATGACGTCCATCTAGTACTGCACTTTGCCTCGATGCCCAAGCTCCAAGCTGACTTCCAAGGGGCCGCGTAGCGAAATACTTCTCGGACTCTTCGTCGTCGACGCGTTTTGCGACACCTTGAATCCGCACTTGCCGCTCAATTTCGCGCCAATGAAAGACTAACGCACACTTCGGATTCGCCGCCAAATCAACACCCTTGCTACTTTCATAGTTTGTATAAAATGAAAAGCCACGAGCATCGTATCCGCGTAGAAGTACAACTCTGGCCGACGGCGTTCCATCGCCCGAGACAGTCGCCAAGGCCATCGCTTCCACATCCAACACATCCGCCGCCAGAGCCTGCTCCATCCACACGCCGAACTGTTCGAGTGGGTCAGGGCTTACGTCGACTTCATCAAGAGTTGCCGTTAAGTAGTCCCGGCGCAGAGCGATCAGTTTTTCGTCCATCAGTACTTAGATTAGCGCCGGCCAAACCCGATACACTAATGAACAATGCTAATTGTTGACACGCACGTTCATCTGTTCGACCCAGCCCGGGTCCCCTATCACCCGAACGCCACTTATCAACCGAAGCCCGTGCCGATCGAACCATACGCTAAATTCGTGGTGGCCGCCAAACTCACGCATACTGTCATCGTTCATCCGGAACCCTACCAGGACGACCATCGCTATCTTGAATATTGCTTCGAACACGAACCAAGCCGCGGCTTCTTTCGTGGCACATGCTTATTCGACCCGATTGCCCCGGCAACGCCAGGCCGTATGCAGGCCTTGGTCGCGAAGCACCCAGGCCGCATTGTCGCCGTCCGCATACACGCTATGCAGCCGTTGTCGAAGGAACCAACCACCAGCGGCCCAATTAAGGATCGCGACCTGCGCCATCCGAAGATGCTTGAGACCTGGGAGGCGGCCCACTTCCTCGGCCTCGCCGTTCAGATGCATTTCGTTCCCGCGCAGTCCGTGCGTATTCACGAGTTAGGGAGTAAATTTCCGCAAGTGACTGTGATCCTCGACCATCTCGGACGGCCAGGGCAGGGAACCGCCGAAGAAAATGAAGGTGTGCTGAAGTTGGCCGGACTTCCTAATACCATCATGAAGTTTTCCGGCTTGAATTACTTTTCAAAGCAACAACCGCCGCACGCCGACCTGGCTCCGCTGATTCGGAAATATGTCAATTCCTTCGGCGCCGAGAGAATGATTTGGGGTGGATTAGGAATGGATTCCAAAGAGTTCGCCGAGCAGTCAAAGGCCTTTGAATCGCTGTTAGCTTTTGCATCGTCAAAAGATCGCGACCTGATTCGTGGCGGCAACGCCATGCGGCTATTTATCAAACTTTAACAGCGGATGCTCACTCAATTTGAGACTCTATTAGGACATGAAGCCTATTACAATTATCGCGGCCGCTTCCCTGTTCTCGATTCTCGCCACTGCCCAAGGAGCCTACAAGGTCCAAACCCGTTTCCCTTTGGCAGAGACAGGCGTTGAAGGTTGGGATTACATCACACTCGATGGCGCTGCCCGTCGTCTCTACATTTCCCATTCTTCAAAAGTTGAAGTGGTTGACGCCGATTCCGGCAAGCACATCGGTGTAATTCCCGATACTCCCGGCGTCCACGGCATCGCGATCGCTAAAGGAATGGACCGCGGATTCACAAGCAATGGACGCGAAAACAAAGTTTCCATCTTCAACACGAAGACTCTGGCTTTGATCGAAAAGATCGAAGTTGGACAAGGGCCCGATGGCATTTTCTACGACGAGGCCACTCAGCGAATTTTCACCAATAACCATGGCTCGCACGATATCACGGCGATCGATGCGGCGACCGGCAAGGTTGTTGGAACGGTTAAGTTGGAAGGCGATGGGGAACAGACCGTGACCGGTAAGAAAGGAATGCTTTTCACCAATAGCGAAGATACGAACGAAGTGGTCATGTTCGACCCCAAAGCATTAATCGTTAAAAGTCGCTGGAAAATCGATGGCGGCGAAACGCCCACGGGCCTAGCGATCGACAACAAACACGACAGGCTCTTTGTCACCTGCCGTAGTAAAGTGATGGTGGTGATGGATTCACTGACCGGCAAAAAGATCACTAGCTTTCCCATTGGGGCGCGCGTCGATTGGGCTGAGTTCGATGCCTCGACTCAAAACGTCTTCGTCTCAAACGGCGATGGAACTCTAAACATTTTCCATCAGAAGTCTGCAGACGTGTACGAAGATATGGGCGCGCTGAAAACG
>JANXXI010000337.1 GCA_025350695.1 Acidobacteriota bacterium | reverse complement strand
AACGGAAGCTCTTCGTAAGGAAAACCAGGCCGACGCCCTTCAACGTGAGGCGCTCACGCAGGTCTTGATACAAGACTACGTCGGCGCGGCGGAACTTATAGATGGATTGCTTGGGGTCACCCACCACGAATAGTTTGCCGGGCACGGGCCGCGCTTCCAACCAATCATTCCGCGCTTCGTCATCGGATGAAAGTAGCAAAATGATTTCGGCTTGCAACGGATCGGTGTCTTGAAATTCGTCGACAAAAAGATGCGTGAACCGTTGTTGCAAGTAGGCGCGCACTTCGCGATTGTCACGCACCAGGTTGCGGGTTAACAGCAATTGGTCTAGAAAATCCAGTTGGCCGGAGGTTCGCTTCATCTCTTCGTAGCGCGTCACCAAGCTGGCCATTTCGCCACGAAGTTGCGCCGCAAGGTCGGCGTCCGCTTGGGTCCGAAAAGCTTGCAGATTTTGCAAAAGTTCTTCGGCGCCCTTCCACTTCAATTCCCTTTCGCGGGCCAGTCGCAGCAGACGGCTTTCAAGGGTGTCGTAGTCGCGCACATGAATCGCTTCATGGCGATGAATCCAATTGGCAAGATCGCGAACGCACCGGAACTTGTCGTTCATGCGGACGGCGGCCTGCTCCACCTTTTCAAGCAAGGCGTCGATTTGACGCTCGCGCTCAAATAGCGGACGCGCCCATTCCCCCGGGAAGTCTCGGAATTCGATCAGCGCTCGCCCGGCGTACATCAGCTGTTCCATTGGGGGTGCGGCGTCCCACGGTTCGCGCCAGGCAAGACGGCTTAGTGCGCGTCGCAGGCCTGGGGAATTTTCGTTCAACTTCTCCTGTACCCAGCTTCGAAATGCTCGGTCGTAAAGACGATCGCGCGCCTGTTCGGTAACCTCTTCAAACGCCGGATCGACCACAGCTTCAACCGGCCGCTCGCGAAGGATGCCGGCGCAAAAGGAATGGATTGTGCCAATGGCCGCCTCTTCCAAACGAGATAACGCGTCTTCCAGGTTGGCGGACTTTACCGGATCCTCAACTTCGCCCCGGCGACGGTCGAGCGATTGGCGCAAGCGGAGTTTTAGTTCGCCTGCCGCCTTGTGAGTAAAGGTGACCGCCGCAACGCCGTCGATTTTCGCGAGGCCTTCTTCAAGCACGGCTGTGATGCGCCGCACCAACTCCGAAGTCTTACCTGTGCCGGCCGAGGCTTCGACGATGAGGCTTTCGCCAAGGCTGTATCGGATGCGGGTGCGGGCCGCTCTATCATCGAATTGTGGTGCGGCACCGCTCATGGAATTCTCCGCAATTCCACCAATGCTTCGAGCCGCGCCTGCTGTTTCTTTGCCGTTCGTTGCTCTTCGTAAGGGCCGCAGACGGGGCGATAGTCGCATTGGGAACACGCGTTGCGGTTAGGCGCCGAAGGCAAAAAACCATTGTGCACGTGAGCAGCTATTTGTTCGATGGCAAGTGAAATACGTTGACGAGCGTGATCCTGAATGGGAATCTCAAGCTCTCTATATTGACCGCGCTGCGTGCAATAAAATAGGCGGCTTGTGGCGACGGTCTTATCGAGCAGTTGTTCCATCGCTAAAGCGTAGAGTAACGGCTGCAGCACCGCACCTCCACCGACATAAGCTGGGAATTGGTCCGGCGGTTTCCCTGTTTTGTGGTCCGTGATGCGGAGCGCGCCGGTTTCTATATTTTCTTCCACCAAGTCGACCGAGCCGCGCAAGCGGAGTGCATCTAAAATATATGCTTCTGGTTGGGAGGAGCCTTTCAGGCCAAACGAATATTCGGTCAAGATTGGTAGCCAGCCGGAATGGCCTGAGGCGTGCCGTAGCCAGCCGCGCAGGTCCGTGCGCAAGTCTTCCACTTCACTGGTCCAGACGCGGGGGATTGCCGGCGCTAATTCCTCAGCATATTTGGCTGCGATTTTGTCCAGTACCGTGTCGCCCGTCTTGAGCGCGGCTTCAAGATCCGCCCGTTTCAAGGGCAGCAAGTTGGCGGCGCCAAGTTCGTCCCAAACATTTTTCTGCACTTCGTGAAATAGTGCGCCACGAGTGAGCGGGTCCATTTGTTCCAATGGCGATGATTCTTCGCGAGGCCGCAAATGATGGATCGCCGAAAGAAGAAATTTATAGGGGCAAGCGGAAAAGTGTTGTAAAGCTGTGGCTGAGTAACTGCGCTTGTCGAGCCAGTGATCTTCAAGCGCCTTTAAGGTTTCCACTTCGGGATCAACCAAGCCGTCCGCGCCCGACCAACTACGCCGCCAGCGGCTATAGCGGGTACGCAAGGAACGGGCAAGAGTGGGGCTCACGTCCACCAGGTAACGCATGTAGCCCTTGGCTTCGGAGCCTTCAGCTTGATGAAGACGGGCGACGTCATACTCGGCGTCATCGAGCGCCGCCATCGGATCAAGCGGGGCTGGACGCCCCAAGCGAACCGATGCACTTTCGGCGGCGTGTTTTTCGAACTCACGCAAATCAGGGAGACGGCCTTCGCCGGCACGCAGAACTTCCAAAGCATAGAACGACGGTACGCGTGGGCGGCCTTGGGTTGCGTCCATTCGGGGATAAGAGATGACAAGCTGATTTGCTGCCGCTGCCGCTGCGTGCAACAACAAGCGTTCCCGCGCGACGCGATCGTCCTGTTGGGTTAGTTGCTCCCCTGCCTTGGTGCGGTGGACGTCCAGCAGCAACGGGTCTTCCATCGCCCGCTTCGGAAAAACTCCTTCGGCCAAACCGGGCAAGAACACGACTTCAAAATCGCGGCCGCGGGCTTCTTCAGGAGTGGCGATGAACACCGCTCCATAGCGGCGGCGTGCCGGTTCGTTGCGAAGAAAGCGGAGCCGTTCAGCCAGCACGCCGTACACCTCGTGCAGCGCAACGGGGCCCACTTCGCGCATTGGCTCCAACTCTTCCAGCATTGCCACCACGGATTCCGGACGGCGCAGCGAACGGTTGGCAAGCGCGATGAGTTGATCCACCCACTGTCCCCAATGTCCAGGGTCTGGAAGCGCGGCCATCAGCTCGATTAGCGGGAGTGCGAAGTGAGCCAAGCCCTGCAATTGTTCCAGCTTTCGTTCCACGCGCGGACGATCTTCATCATCTGTTTCGAGGCTGGCGATCTGCTTGCGGAACTCTTGTTCAAGGCCCTTCAAACGGCGCGCCCAACGTTCGCGGCCGCCCACAACGGAAGCATCGACAATGAGACGTTCCCATCCAGCGGGCGAGCGAACCACGGGAGCCGCGGCGTCCTCCATGGACTCGAACGCAACAGCTTCGCCCCCCATGGAAAAGCTGGCCAGCATTTCATCTTGCGGAGGAATCCAAGCGGGCTCGCGATCGACGGGAGCGCCTTGTTCATTGAGATCCGGGACTTGCGCCAATGAGAGATATTCGGCGAAGCGAGTAGCGGTAAGACCTTCGAGCGCGCAGGCGAGAAGCGCAAGGAATGCCCGGCCTGATGGGTCTGGCCGCGCCGTGCCACGATGGAAATAGGCGGGAGCGCCAGCGCGCCGAAGGGCTTCCTCTATTAAAGGTTGATAGCGTTCCGGCGAACGAAGCAAGATCGCCATTTGATCGAAGCGCATGCCTTGTTCGGCTAGCTTGCGGATGCGACGAGCTATCTCCACAGATTCCAAATCTTCGCCGGGTGCGGAAAAGTATTGGACGCTTTCGTCAAAGGGTTTGGGTGCCGCAAGCTTTGAGGCAAACAAGAAATGCCGGACGCGATCGAGGGTGCGGACTTGAAGTTCAGGCAGGCGTTCCGAGGCTTTGAACACCTCGACCGATTCCGTATCGGCGGCGAGAGACGTGGCAAGCACTGCGGGGGAACGCTTGATGACGGCGGCTATTAAGCGGCGTTCCCATTCGCGGCGCAAAGGAACGTCGAGGATCAGGAGCGGCAATTCAAGGAAACGATGCGAGGCTGGCGCGGCGGTGACGGCCAGTTGCAGTACGATGGCGTGGTCGGCCAGCGACTGTTGTTCGAGCAGCAAGGAGTATTGGGTGAGCAGCGCCGCCAGATCGCGACCGGGCAAACCGGCGGCGGCGAGCGATTCCCCATCGACCGAATCCATGCGCAGTTCATTGAGCGTTGATGCCAGCGCGCGGACGAAGCCGGGCGTATCGGCAACGGGCGCGAAGTAACGCAGGTTGCCATCTTTGCGGACCTGATACGTTGCGCGCGCGGCCAGGGCTTCCTGGCTAAGGCGGCTGATGGGCGCAAGACCGCGAGTGGCCATTTCGGCCGAGGCGAGCGCGGCAGCCAGTTGCGAGAGCGTCATGCCGTGCGCGCCAATGACGCCAGACTGCGAATGAGCGCGAAGAAAATCATCGGCGGCGCCACGTGACGGAGCCAGCACCAGCACTTCCGAGCTATCCCGCCATTGGCGGAGAAAGCCCCCAGCCTCGGCAATTTGAGACCTGTTGGCGCTGGCCCTTATCGAACGAACCCCCACCTCTACATACCGCCGGCGCGCTTGCGTTTGGGCTGGCTTTCCTCTTCTTCGGCTTTGGCGGCGGCTGACGGTGGTTTCTTCAAGGCGGCCAGGCTACTTTTCAGAGCGGCCATAATGTCGATGACCGGCGCCATTTCCTGCGACTGGGGCGCGGCCACAACTTCCTGCCCGTTGACCTTTGCATCAATCATTTTGCGGAGTGTTTCGCGATACGTGTCTGTGTACTTTTCGGGCTCGAAGGGCGCGGAGAGGGCTTCCACAAGGTGCTTGGCCATGTCCAGCTCTTTGTCTTTGAGGGCTCCAAGATCGGTGCGGAATTCATCAAGGGCGCGCACTTCGTCCTGGTAGTACATGGTATGCAAGATCATCCCGTGTTTGCCGGGACGAAGCACCACAGTGTGTTCACGGTTGTGCATGCAGATCTTGGCAATGCCGACGTGGCCGGTTTCGCGCATCGCCTTGAACAGCAGCGAATAAGCCTTTTCACCGGCTTCGTCGGGATGCAGGTAGAAAGACGCTTCGAGGTACACGGAATCAAGTTCTTCTTCTTTGACGAACTCGACGATCTCCATGACCTTCGCGGTTTTGGGCTGGATGCGCTTGAGATCTTCGTCGTCGATGACAACGTAGCGGTCCTTCTCGTATTCAAAGCCTTTGACAAGTTCGCTGCGCGGGACGGGCTTGTCCTCGGAGATACAGAAGAGGACTTGCTTGACCCGCGAGTTGTCGTGCTTGTGGAGTTGGTTGAAGCTGATGGTTTCGGGCCTTGCGGCGGCCATCATTTTGACTGGGAGAGAGATGAGGCCGAAGGTGATGTGACCTTTCCAAATGGTGGATGCCATGGTGCTTTTATTTTAGCGGGAAAGCGGGTGGGGTTATTTAAACGACTGATCCGGCACTTCATATCGACCTCCAGGCTCCTTTCAATCAGATTCTGCCCATGCTGGGCACACTCGACCGCCGAAGGAGCTTCGGCCCAACTAACTATTACTCGATTTACCCGCCGATGGCGTGCATCGGCCGCGGCGGAGCCACGAACTGACTCTGATTAATTTCATGCCCGGCCCACTTCGCGTGAATGTTTCCGCGAATGGTATCGGCAATCGC
>JANXXI010000299.1 GCA_025350695.1 Acidobacteriota bacterium | reverse complement strand
GGATACACTCTGTCATAGCCGAAAGCCGTTTCCTTCTGTTCCTAACTGCTTGTGTCGATACTCAGTTATGACAGACTGGGCGGCTTTTTGCTACTAAGTTCGTGAGAAATCCGGGCTAGCCAACTCGTTTGAAAAAGGCGTGCCATCGGCTCGAGTCGTGCGATTGCCGCATGCGGACCATCTTGTTTACCGGTCGAACGAGCCAGACGTACTGCGCGAGATGAATTTGTTCATAGGCGCGTTACCTCGCTAGACCTCATATTTATGGGGTGAACCTGCAAAGGGAACCGGTCGCGGCTCTGATCGCTGGAGACGCGGGTAAAGCGGTATTTCATCGCCCCATAATGGAACAACAAAACGGGACCCGTGCAACCCCTGTTTTCATTGGTCGCGGTTTTCGCCTCGAAACTTACCCTTTGTTAGTGGGACGGACTACGCCGATAGGTCTGCTTCACAAAGGCGTCCGCCGATTCACTGACGCGGCTGATGACGTAGAAATGGAGACTCCAATTCAGCTGGGATCGTTGAATTCCATAGCGGGTCCAGAACCGGGGCAGGGCGTCCTGGGGTCCGCCCGCCGAAGAAGCTTCGGCCCACTATCAGAAATTGAACTTGAGGGCGAACTGGATCTGCCGCATCGGGGCCGAAACTCCGGTCAATCTTCCAAAGGTTGCCGAAGGCACCGGGCTTGATCCGTTATTCCAGGCCACTTGGCCTCCGGCGGTCAACAGCACATGATTCGGGGCGTTGAACATTTCCATGCGGAACTGCAGGTTCTTTCGTTCGGAAATCGGGAACAGCTTGATCACCGAAAAATCTTCGGTCCCCATCCATGGCCCGCGGATCGGGTTGCGTCCGCAATTGCCGAAGGTCCCGGCGACGGGGTTAGAGAATGCCGCGGAGTTAAACCAACCGTTCTGGTTGTTCCCAGACAGGACCGGGTCCACGCCCGAAACGCAGTTGAGGCGGGTGGCGTTTGAAACGAAATTCGTTCCGCCTGAATCCCATGAGGATGTATTCACGGCGCCGCCGCTTTGCAATGTCGTGATCGTGCTCAATTGCCAGTTGCCCACCACTTGATTTACCAAGCCTCCATGATTCAGGAATTTCTGACCTTTTCCCAATGGCAGTGTGTAGATAACGGAAGCGACAAAACGTTGCGGGATGTTGAAGTCCGAAGGACCTTTTTCGCACTTAGTTGGGCAGCGCGCGTCCTGGGGAGAGAAGGTGCTTCCCACCGTGCCGCGGATATTGCTGGTCGCGTCCAGAGACTTGGACCACGTATAGGAAAACAGCGAGCTGAGGTTCGATCCGAGCCGTTGGGTCAACTTGGAGCTGAAGGCGCTGTAGTTGCCATTGGCGTCGCCATTGAGCCACTGAATTCCCGAGGCGCCGAATTCCGGATAAGGTAAGCGTTGCACCACCGGTAAGCTGGGGTTGAGAATCCCCTGATTCTGATTCGCCAGGTAGTACAAGTGGCGGCTTTGCGAACCTACATAGCCCAACTCAAGAACCGTCGATTGAGCCAAGGTGCGCTGGACATTGAGGATGTATTGAATGCTGGAACTGGTTGGCAGGTGCGAGTTTCCGCCCCAGGTAAGACCGATGGGCACCGTTACAGGAAGAGCTGATGTGTCGATGAAATTTGTGTAGGTGAATGTCGGCAGGCCATAAGTGGTCGGGGTCAATTGACCCGTTCGGCCACCCAGTCCGCGGTTAAAATCGAAGACGGAGTTCTTGCTCTCTTCCGAGTAGAAGATGCCGATGCCGGCGCGAACTGACCACTGATTCGACGGGCTCCAGGCGATGCCGAGCCGTGGCGCGAAGTTTCCGTAATTCGTATTAATCAGCCGGTCACCCAAGCGCCCGTCCCTGACGGTTTGTAGAGGAGGCAGGGCGCCGGCCGGACCTGCTCCAATATTTGGGGTGGCCCAGTAAGGCGCGTAGCGGAATGCGACTCCATCGTAGAAACTGCCTTTGCCTGTTCGGACGTAAACAGGATGCTTGCTCAAGTCCTGCACATTGGCGGCGTTGGGAAGCGGTTGGTTGAGCTGGATATTTACTTCGTTACCGGACTTATCGAACAAGGGTTGCATCACTTCCCATCGCAGGCCCATGGTGACGGTGAGGCGCGGACTTATCCGCCAGGTGTCGTCGAGATAGGTGGACCATTCGTGATTACCGAAATCGGCCGAAGCCAAGGCGACGGCAATAATGGAATTGTTGGGATTTCCCATCAGGAAGTCCGCGCCTGTGTATCCGCCGGCTTGCGTGGCGTTGGTTGCACTGGTCGGAGTGATGGTATTGGTGAATTGCCCATTAAAAATAAATTGACCGCGAGGAAACTCATTGCCTAACTGCGGGAATTGGTTGATGCGGTACTCGCCACCCATCCGAAGGGCGTGCTTTCCTTTCACCCAAGAAAAATTGTCGATGAACTGAAAATACTTGTTGTTGATTTGAAATGGGCTGCTGGTGGGGTTGCCGAAGCTGGTCAGATTTTGAGCAAGGGAAATACTGGGAACGCCCCAGGAATTGGTATCGGTGACTTTAACCGGGACGCCGATGGCCCCGCTAACGTCCTCGATGCCCGCCAGTTGCTGGGTAATATTGTTGAACAGCGAGTTGTAACCAAATCGCGCTTCGTTTACTTTCGTGGCGGAGATCGTCCGCACGTTGGACACAACCCATTGGCTTGCGCGGGTGTACAAGGTGTTTCCATCGTTAAGCCCCAAAGTGGGGAGTACGGCGAGGGTGGATTCATCATTCCAACTGTAGCGGCCGAACCATTGCGATTTGGAACTCTCGTTGAAATCGATGCGCTGGGTCATTGTGTTTTTGTCCACCGGCGTTTTGGCTGCGTATTGGTAATTACGAAAAGGCAGACCGGGTACATCGGGCTGATTGGGCGCGGGCATGAACTTCATTAGAGTAGTGGAGCCTCTGCTGATGCGGCTGGCGGGTATCTGATTGTTGGGGAAACGGGTTTGGGTGATGTTGGGGAAGGTCCCGGCGCGTGAGTTCGGGTCGGCTAGAGCAAACGCGGGAAGGATAGAGGAGAAGTCACCGGTCCGCATCGCCGGCGTCAGTACGGTGCCCAACGAAGGAACGGTAAGGCGGGAGTTATATCCCTCAAAGTTCGACATAAAGAACAATCGGTTCTTCCCGTTGAAGAGCTTTGGAATGATAACTGGTCCAGCCAGCGTGTAGCCGTACTGATTTTGACGATAAGGCGCCTTGGAAGGAGAGGGGTTGGTGGCGGTACGGGTGGCCGAGGTGAAATCGTAGGCCCGTGCGTCGAGCTTGTCGTTGCGCAGGAATTCGGAAAGAGTTCCGTGGTATTCGTTCGTACCCGGTTTGGTGGAAACATTGACCTGACCACTGGCGCGGCCGAACTCAGCGGGATAGATGCCTGTTTGTACCTTGAATTCCTGCAACGCGTCGACCGAAGGCTGAAGGATGTAGGTGTTGAAATCAATGTCTGTATTGGTGATACCGTCCAGCGTGAAGTTCTGCCAAGTGGAGCGGCCTCCCGAGACGGCAATGGTGAGAGCGCCGCGCGTTCCCCCTAACCTGCCGCCCGCCTGAGCGGCGGGAACAAAGCCGTACGTTACGTTGGGGCTTAAGGCGACCAGACTGAAGAAGCTGCGGCCGTTCAAAGGCAGCTCCATAATTCGCTTTTCCTCGATCACGGTGCCGACTGTCGTGTTCTCGGTGGTGAGCATCGCCGCGTTGGCGACGACTTCGAGCGTCTGATTTGTTTGTCCCACCATCAGAGCGAAATCGATGCGGGCCGTTTGTTGAACTTGGAGCTGAATGTCGTTGGTGACCGAGGCTTGGAAACCAGACGCGACGACCTTCACCTGATACATGCCAGGATTGAGCGCGGGAAAACTGTAAAGCCCAACGGAATTGGTTGTGGTGGTTCGGACCACATTGGTCGCATTGTTAGTGACTGTGACGGATGCATCTGGAATGGATGCCCCCGTTTGATCTTTCACTTCGCCAGTGATTTGCCCACCGGTTTGGGCTGAGGCGATGCCAAAGGCAAAGCAGAAAAATCCGACTACAAGGTCTAACTTTCGCATCTATGTTTCCTCACAAAGCAAGCTCTGATCGTACGAACTGTATCATAAATTGGGACGATAGCAAAAGGCGCCAACCCTATCCAATGCCCTGTATAATGCATCGGAGGGTGCTTATGCGATTTAGCTACCGGCGGATTTCCTGCGCCTTGTTTTCGATAATCGTTGTATTCGGGCAGGAACCATCCGCCGAACCTGTCCGGGGAGGTCGAGGCGGACCGCGAGGCAATATACGGGAGTTTTTGGGGCTTGGACCGGCGCCCGATCCGGCAGCGGCGAAGAAGGGCGAACCCACTTATAAGCAGAACTGTGGAGGTTGCCATGGCGAAAACGCGAGAGGCGCGCAGGCCCCGAGTCTGGTGCGGTCCGTAGCGGTGCTACACGACGAGAAGGGTGAATCGATCGGCCCCATCATCCGCCAGGGACGGGCTGGCATGCCACCGTTTACCGCGCTTAGCGATGAGGACATTCTGAACATTAGGCACTATATTTTTCTGCAGATTGAACTGGCGGCGAACCGTGGCACCTACAGGTCCACGTATGCCAATCAGCGCAACCAGACCACTGGGGACGCAAAACAGGGTCAAGCGTTTTTCGATAGATCCTGCGTGAATTGCCATTCCGTCACTGGGGATTTGGCGAAGATCGGGACCAAGTTTCCGCAATCGTCGGCGATGCAAGCGCGGTTCCTATGGCCGGCGGCATTTGGGCCCGCGAAGGCGACTATCACTGAAGTTGGCGGAACAAAGGTGATTGGAACTATCCGCAACCTAACGGACTTCGACGTTTCTCTGGTTGACGGCGGCGGAAACTATCACTACTGGCCTCGCGCCAAAGTTACGGTGGACATCGAAGACAAATTGGGGGGGCACAGGGCCTTGCTTCCGAAGTATTCCGACGCGGACATCCACAACCTCGCCGCATACCTGGTGACTGTCAAATGAGATTCGCAAGCATGCTTTTAGCAGCGTCTATAGCCCAGGCGCAAAATCTGGATCCGAAAGCGCTGGTGTTGTTTAACCAACCCGCCGAATCGTGGCCGACATACAATGGCGACTATTCCGGCCGCCGGTACAGCACGCTGAACCAGATCAACTCCCAAAACGTGGACAGGCTGAAGATCGAGTGGATGTATCGGATCACGGGCATTGGGCCGCTGCGGGGCGTAGGCAATCCGAGCATAAAATCGACTCCGCTGCTTGTGAACGGCATAATGTATTTCACGATTCCCAATCATGTTTTCGCCGTTAACGCGCGCACCGGCGAACATTTATGGCAATACGACTTTGAGGATCACGGTGGGCATCTGGTGGGCCAAAGAGGCGTAGGGATGTTTGGGGGCTGGCTTTATTTTTTGAGTCCGGACGGCTGGTTCATCTCGCTCGACGCAAAGAACGGCAAGGAGCGGTGGAAGAAGAAAGTCGCCGATGAGAAGTTGCAGTACTTCACGACGATGGCGCCGGTGGTGGTCAAAAACCACGTGATCATTGGAGTGGGTGGGGACGCGATGGACGTGCGTGGATATCTGGAATCGCGCGACCCGGAAACGGGAGAGTTGCAGTGGCGTTGGTGGAGTGCTCCGGAAAAGCCTGGTGATCCCGGGTCGGAGACTTGGCCGAATAAGGCGGCAATGGATCACGGCGGAGGCATGACCTGGCACCCTGGAACCTACGATCCGGAATTGAATTTATTGTACTGGGGCACGGGCAACGCGAACCCTGTATTTGCAGGCCAAAGCCGGCTAGGAGCGAATCTTTGGACGGCGTCGATTGTGGCATTGAACGCTGATACTGGCAAGCTTGTTTGGTACTTCCAGGCATCTCCGCACGATACGCATGACTGGGACAATGTAGAAACGCCGGTTCTTTTCGATGCCATGGTCGACGGAAAGCCGCGTAAACTGCTGGCGCAGGGGGCACGGGCGGGCTGGTTTTTCGTGCTCGATCGGACGAATGGCAAGAGTCTTGTTTCTAAGCCGTTCGCGGGCACAGGCAACTGGGCACTTGGCGTGGACGCAAAAGGGCAGCCAATACCGAATCCGGCGAAAGAACCCAAAGTGGACGGTTCGATGATCGACATGCCGGCGATGGGCGCGACGAATTGGCCGCCGCCGAGTTATAGTCCACAGACGGGACTATTTTACTTGAACGCTTCACTTGGATATGGAATCGCTTATCTTTATGACACGTCGGACAAGCCGGAAGGGTATGGGGGAGGCGGTGGTGGCGACTTCGACAAGCGATCAGCTCTTCTGGCGATTGACACGAAGACGGGGGTAATCAAGTGGAGTCATGAGCATGGACGGGAAGGTGGATTTGGGGGAATGACTGGCGGGATCATGACTACGGCGGGACGGCTGCTATTCACGGGCGACCACAATGATTTGGTGGCGTTTGATCCGGCCACGGGGAAGCCGCTTTGGCGCCAGCGGTTGCCGCAGGCGTTGAGCAATGGACCGTCGACGTGGATGCTGGACGGCAGACAGTATTTGATTGTGGGGGCTGGCGACACTATATACGCGCTGACATTGGCGGGGAAATGAGCCGGTTTCACTACGAGTCGATAACATGCCGTATGACTCCACGTCTACCCTATAGCTGATGGGGGTGCTGATTTGTCGCCGCTGTCGCGTCGGGCCCGGCTACCGGCGACGGCACGGCACTCGAACCGAATAGCTTCGGATATGGGGATGCTTCCGAGCCGCTACGAACTTTGAAACACGGTTGAGGGGTCTTGCTGGACAATTACTCGATATTGCAACTTGCCGCGATACGTAACTGAACAGGAACTTCGGCGGATTCTTCAGAAAGAATCTAATGCTCTTGACTGGAAGAAGGGCGGCGACCCAGAGAATATCGTCGAGACATTGACGGCCTTCGCTAACGATTACGAGGAGGTTGGCTGTGGTTTTGTTCTCTGCGGTATTAAGGAGCAAAAATACAAAGACGGAAGTAGCACGTCGGAGGTAGCGGGAATTACCCGGGGGGGTCGGACAGACTTCAGAACAGGATTTCGAGCTTAGCCGAAATCGTGCCCACCCGCCGATTACACCGAGATTTGACTTATAATCGAAACCCCATTACAGGGGTGAGCAATCAGCAAAAGCTGGGGATAAAGAGCCCCGGCGATAACATAAAACGCTAAGATGACGGCTCGGTGCTCGATGAACTTAGACGACAGTTCAAGTTTCCTCAAATATATTCTTCACGAGCTAACTAACGCTCCGCTAGCCAGGCCAGGAACATGCCGTCAGGCTCTACATCTTCCCAATAACTGACTGGCATGCTCCGCACTTGGCGGCAATGCTTGCCGAGCATCGATTCCATTTCCTCGCGATTGAACCAGCGCTCCCAGACCGGCGTATCGAGTTTGCCCCAGTGCTCAACATTCTTGTCGATGATGGCGATGCGACCGCCGGGTTTTACTACCCGGCATAGCTCGGCCACTGCCTTTTCGATTTCCACCGCATGCTCCAAACTTTCAGTGGCGTAGGCGCCATCGAAGGAATCGCTACGGTACGGGAGGGCGGTTAGGGAACCGGCGCAACGGTTGAGGTCCGCCGTGGCGTAGTGGAGCATGGCTTCGGCCAGATCCATGGCGTGCACCTGGGCAAGGGGATTGTTGTCCTTATAGACTCGGGCAAAACGGCCTTTGCCGCAACCGGCGTCTAATACCCGTTTGTTGGACAGATCGCCCAAGTGCTCGGCGATCAGTTTGACGTGATAGATGCGTGGGTCGATGGTTGATGGAAAGTGTTTTTCGTCGGCGGCGGACTCGTTGAAGGTGCGGCGGATTTCGTTACGGAGATCGGAGGTTAGCGCCTGGGGTTTTGGTTTCGTTTTGAAGAAGCGGTTGAGAAGAGACATTTCCGTGCTTGAGGAAAAATATTGGGGGTTGGGAGATGTCGACCAGGGACCGGGGGGTCCGCCCTACCTTATGACCCCTCGGTGGTGGAAAAGGCCTAAGAGCTTGTTGAAAAACGGGGACTGACGAAACTGACATCTTTTTTCGCCATCGCAAGCGATTGATTTTCCTCAAGCGTAACTTGCGAAAAAAGGCTGTCTGTTCCGTCAGTCCCCGTTCTTCAACAAGCTCCTAAGCCTTCGTCAAGAAGATTGGGAGGCCTAGTTTGTTTGAATAATTTGGCCGATAGCGTTCCGTGTTGTACATCGTATCGAGTTCTACCTTGCGGGGTCCCAACTTCGGGTCGGGGATTTGCACCATGGCGTAACAGCCACCGTTGATCGCCGTCATAATGCCACTCTGTCCGGCGACAATAGCGTCGAGCGCCATGTTGCCGAATGTGCCGGCTACCAGCTTGTCGACGAAGTCCGGGCTGCCGGAGCGGAGGTCGTAGGTAAGGTCGCTGACGATGGTTTCTTCGCCGGTCGCCTTCTGGACCAGAGTTGCGAAACTTTCGGCGACATTCGCTTTCTTACGGTGGCCGAATGCGTCTGGTTCGCCGTATTCGGTGACGACGTAGCCGTCCCATTTAGCGCCTTCGCTTAGAACCACAAGCGCATAGTTGCTGGGGTTGTTGCGCTTATCCCTGGCGATCAGTTCGATCATTTTGTCTTTGTCGAACGAATATTCGGGAATGGCGCAGCGCAGCGAATTCACGTAAGCGGTGTAAAGCGCGGTGTAGCCCGCATCACGACCGAAAATGCGGAACACGCCCACGCGCTCATGCGAACCGATCGTGGTGCGTTGGCGCTGAATGGCGTCGGTGGCGCGGCTAATGGCGGTCGAAAAACCGATACAGTACTCGGTGTTGCGCACGTCGTTATCCATCGTCTTGGGAATGGAGATGACCTTCATTCCCAGCTTGTCGAGCGTGGCCGCGTAGCTCAGGGTATCGTCTCCACCAATGGCAATGAGGTAGTCGAGTTCCAAAGTGGCCAGGTTTTTGAGAACGGTCTTCGATACATCGTAAACGGTGTTAGTGACGCCGCCCTTGGTGACTTCGCTTGTTGGGTAATCGGACACATTCAAGTGCGCGGCCACCTTCTTCATCTTGGATGGATTGGTGCGGCTGGAATGGAGGAAGGTGCCCCCTGTGCGATCAATCGTGCGAGTGTTGGTGCGATCGAGGGGAAGAATGTAACGGGCCTTGCTTGCTGCGTCGTCAAAATTGACGTGGGTGAGTCCTTCCCATCCGCGGCGGATGCCAATAACCTGCATGCCTAGTTCACTGCCGCGATAGACAACGCTTTTGATGACTGAATTGAGACCTGGGACGTCGCCGCCGCCAGTGAGGATACCGATGCGCTTTGTGGCCATGAAGCTCCTAACAAATTTTGACGATTACTCTCTTAGTATACCTTTCGGCCGGTAAAATGCATCAAAATGGACTGAAGCGGAATCATGAAAAAAATCCTTGCTGGCGTGGCCAGATTTCAGAAAGAAGTGTTCCCCCAGTATCGCGATCATTTCGCGAAGATCGCCGGAAGGCAGGAGCCGTTCGCCTTATTCATCACCTGCGCCGATTCGAGAATTCTCCCGAACCTATTGACGCAGACTGAACCTGGAGATCTTTTCATTTGCCGCGACGTTGGTAACATCGTTCCACCCTTTGGATCCGTGTATGGCGGCGTGTCGGCGACGATTGAGTATTCGGTGGCAGTGTTGAGAGTGCGCGACATTATTGTTTGCGGTCATTCCGACTGTGGGGCAATGCGAGGGCTGTTAGATCCGGAGTCGCTGAAAGCCCTGCCTGGGGTCCTCGAATGGCTACGCTATTCGGAAGATCCACGTCGCGCGGTGATGGAGCATGCTTCGCATTTGTCTTATGCGGACAAGCTGCAGTTGTTGATTGAAGAAAATGTCGTTACGCAATTGGAACATTTACGGACGCACCCCGCGGTGGCTAATGGGTTGGCCGCCGGCACTTTGAACTTGCATGGATGGGTTTATGAAATTGAGACCGGACATGTTCGTGCGTACGAAAGTGAGACAGGGAAGTTTGTGCCGGTGAATGAGGATGAGGCCGGGCCGGTGTACAGGGAAAGCGGAGAGGAAGGAGACGTTGAACTTTTGTGCCGGTAGCGGTCCCATGGCGTCATGGTGAGTTCCGCGCCAGGCATCCAACAAACCCGGGCATTGAAGGCTAACTCACGATACAATCGCAAACGTGGCCGTCTTAGAATTCCCGGTTGCCCGTCAATTGGTAATCGAAAAAGTATCCGCGCAAATCCCGACGCTTCAGATCGAGCTGGTTTCCTTGCTTGAAGCGTCGGGCAGAGTGCTTGCCGAACCGATCTTTGCTGACCGGGATTACCCACCCTTGGACCGCTCTATACGCGACGGTTTTGCTATCATTTCGAGTTGCTTACCGGGAACTTTCCAAGTAATTGGTGAAGTCCAAGCTGGAAGTCAATTCGTGGGGGAAGTTGGTCCGGGGCAGGCCGTGGAAATCATGACGGGAGCACCCGTTCCGGCAGGCGCGGACCAAGTTGTCATGGTTGAACACGTGGAGTTGGACGGCGGCGTGATCCGCACAACAAGACCTGCGGCACCGGGAGAATTCATCAATCATCGGGGCACTGAGATAAAAAAGAGCCAAACGGTTCTGGCCGCTGGGTCCCGGCTGAATTACGCTTCCGTAGCTGCGCTTGCCACCGTCGGTCTCGACAAAGTTAGAGTGTTCCGTAAACCTAGAGTGGCCATACTCGCGACAGGCGATGAGATCGTCGGCGTAACAGAACAACCCGCTCCGCACCAGATCCGAAACTCGAACTCTTATTCCATCGCGGCGCAAGTGATTCGCGCCGGGGGAATTCCCCATATCTTTCCGGTGGTCGGCGATAGCATTGAGAAAACCCGTGAGGCGATAACCGAGGGGCTGCGATACGATTACCTTCTGCTTTCGGGAGGCGTGTCCGCCGGGAAATACGACTTCGTCGAGCCGGTCATGGCGGAATTGGGCGCTGAGTTTTTCTTCGACGGAGTCCTAATCCAACCGGGAAAACCCTTGGTGTTCGGAAAGGTCGATGACAAATTCTTTTTTGGGCTGCCAGGCAATCCAGCATCCACGATGGTGACTTTCGAGCTCTTTGCCCGCCCTGCGCTGGAGCTTCTCAGTGGGCAAAACGGGACCTATCTACCATCGGTTGAAGCCGAACTGACCAAACCGTTCCGGCATAAAACAGGATTGACAAGATTTCTTCCAGCATGCTTAAGCTCCGGCGAGGCCAAGGTGACGCCGCTTGGGTGGCAAGGATCGAGCGATGTGGTCGCGCTATCCAGAGCTAACTGCTTTCTGGTGGCCGATCCAAATCGCGAAAATTGGCGGACGGGAGATCGCATTCAGGTACTTCTTCAATGAGTCAAAAACTATCCCATTACGATGAACATGGCCAGGCAAAAATGGTTGATGTTGCAGCCAAGAGCGTGACAGCCAGAATGGCTAAGGCGGAAGCATTCGTATCCATTAAACCATCTGTTATTAAACAGTTGCCAAATAACCCTAAAGGTGATCCTCTGGAAGTCGCGCGTATTGCCGGAATTCTAGGAGCGAAGCGAACGAGCGAACTGATCCCAATGTGCCACCCCCTTCCTTTGTCGTTTGTTGATGTACAGTTACAGGTTAAATCGAATGGGGTTTATATCCGTTCCGAGGCCCGAACGTCAGGCCAAACTGGAGTGGAGATGGAGGCGCTGACGGCTGCGTCGATTGCGGCCCTGACGGTGTACGATATGACCAAGGCACTGGACAAATCGATTGAAATTACCAGTTTGCGGCTGCTTGAAAAAACAGGTGGCAAGAGCGGCCATTACAAACGAACAAAATGATTATGGGTGGGAAACGGGCAGCAGCGGTTGTCACTATTAGCGATTCTACATTTGCGGGGACGCGAATCGACCAGTCCGGTCCAGCAGTGAAGTTACGATTGGAGCAGGCCGGCTTCTCGGTTTCAGTCACCGAGGTTGTGCCGGACGAAATTCCAGTGATTGCGGCAACCATTCGTCGTTTGGCCGATGGGGGCGGTGTGAGGGCGATTATCACCACCGGCGGCACTGGGGTAACCGCGCGCGATGTCAGCCCGGAAGCGCTGCGGTTAGTGATCGAAAAGGAAATACCCGGCCTGGGGGAATTGATGCGCGCCGAAGGTCTCAAGAAGACGCGCCGAGCGATGCTTAGCCGCTCCATGGCGGGCACCCGCGGCAACGTCTTCATTGCCGCACTTCCGGGTAGTCCGAAGGGTGCGGTGGAGTCGCTTGATGCTATTTTGGATCTAGTGCCGCACATCCTTGATTTGATTGATGGAAACACCAATCATCCGGCGGAAACGGAGGGGCGGTCGAATGCGTCTAGATGATAAGGTGCGTACTATGCGTTTGATAGCGATTCCATTTATTTCTGCTCTTTTACTGATGCCCGCTGAAGGGCAGGACCAAATCATTGGTAAATCAGATGTGCGGAACGTGATTGCCGCGACAACGGTCACCCGCAAGGACGGGACCATCGTTAACGATCTACTGCCGCACCAATTCATGCTGTTCGACAACGGCAAGGAACAGAGCATCCGCGTGGATCAACAGGTTATGCCGCTGTCGCTGGTGGTTTGCGTTCAAGCCAATGCCAATGTGGAGCCGGTGCTGAAGACCATTAAGAAAATGGGACCGCTGCTTGAGGCGCTGGTAATGGGCGACACTGGCGAAGCAGCCGTGGTTGCCTTTGATGGCCGCGTGCGGGTGATGGAGGAATTCACCAGGAGCGGGGAAAAGATTCAGGCGGCGTTGAACCAGATCAAGCCCGGCGGTGGAAATAGCCGGATGATTGACGCGGTGATGCAAGCCGTCCAGATGTTGAAAAACAGGCCAATCGGCAACCGGCGAGCCATACTCTTAATTAGCGAGACGCAAGATAAATCGAGTGAGGCTCCTTTGAGACAGGTGCTGACAGCCCTCCAACTGCAGCCGATCACGGTCTACACG
Source organism: Acidobacteriota bacterium (assembly GCA_025350695.1). Classification (GTDB taxonomy): domain Bacteria; phylum Acidobacteriota; class Terriglobia; order Bryobacterales; family Bryobacteraceae; genus JANXSF01. Next base: position 18,116 of record JANXXI010000299.1, on the reverse strand, counting down.
GTGAACATCAACCGGCTGATTGGCAAAATGCTGGCTAAGGCGCCGCCTCCTCGAGAATCGCCAATTCCCCTGGGGGCCCAGCACCTTCCAGCCGGAGTAGCGATGACGCCACAAAACGCCGCAACGTTCGGTGGAACCAGCGGAAATGTGCTGCCGGTGTTTGCCGAGATATTCAAGCAGGTAAAGTACATTTTTGTGGACAACCCGGTGGAGGTGTTCACGAAGTTCACCGGAGGACGGGAACGGCCATTTCTAACGCAGAAGGATTTGGAACGGGTGATTTCAGAAATCGGGGAAGAGATTCACAGCCAATACATGCTGTCTTACACGCCTGGGGATAACATAAAAATGGAAGGTGGTTACCACGAAATCAAAGTGCAGATTCGGGACAAACCCGAACTGGTCGCCAAATCGCGTCATGGATACTGGATGGCTGCCATTCCCACCCAGTAGTACGAATTTCAGCTATAGCCAGAGAATCACGGAAGTTCCTTTGGGTTTGGATTGAATCATTGTTCTTGCCTCTGCTAGAACAATACTCGGGAAACTACCTGAGACCCATGGACCGAAGGTACCTATAGTTCTAAACGAATTTCCTTATTTCCCCTTAGGATTCTTTCTTGACACAACTACGGCAAAAGCCTTCCACGGTTGCCAGCAGTTCGGCCGTGTTTATAGGCTTCGCCAAAAAACCCGAGAAGCCCGCGTCGCGGCACATTTGGCGGTACTCCGCAGTTACGTTTGCTGTAAAGGCAACGATGGGAACATTCCTACCGGCCTGAGACTCCCGAATCCGTGAGGTAGCTTCAATGCCGTCCATTCGAGGCATTTGCAAATCCATCAAAATCAGATCGAAAGCAGATTCCTCAAACCGGTGGATAGCCTCAATGCCGTTGTAAGCGGACACTACCCGGTAGTTGCGTTTCGACAAGGTCTTGGTCACAATGCGTTGCGCAACTTCGTTATCTTCAACCACCAGGACGGAGGGCCTAGCATGGTCAGCGCTTGTTCCACTAGTCGTGTTAACACTCAGCGCTAGCGGAAGTAATGAACTTTGCGTCACCACTCGGACTGGAACCTCCAGACGAAAGGTGCTGCCCACTCCGGGCAAACTTTCGAGGGAAAGCGCGGCCCCCAGCAATTGTGAGACTTTCAGAGCAGAAGCCAGTCCCAACCCCAAACCAGAGTATCTGCGCGAGAGGCCGGATTCAAGTTGATGGAATGCTTCAAAGATTTCGCGTTGATGTTCCGGACCGATGCCGATTCCTGTGTCCTTAACTTCCACCACGAGGCGGAATGAGTCTTCACCGGGCAAAAAGGATGGGCGGGCGTGAAGGCAAATCTCGCCCTTATTCGTGAACTTCACCGCATTGCTTACAAGAATGTGAATTATCTGGCTGATGCGCAAAGCATCCCCATACGCGGTTTCAGGTAAAGAAAGGTCCAAAGACAACGACAATGGCAGGCCTTTATCCCCAGCTAGACTCTGATATTTTGCCAGAGCTGATTTTAGAAGCAAATCGATTTGGAACTCGGATTCGGCGACTTCCACATTGCCGGCCGCGAGTGCCGAATACTGTAAAGTGGCGTCAATGACTTCAGAAAGGTTTTCCGCACAGGCTCGCAGAGAACAGGCGTGTTGTTTGTCTTCGTCTTTGAGATCGCTTTCGAGGAGCAAATCCGTCAGACCAAGAATGCCATTGAGAGGGGTGCGGATTTCGTGATCCAAGCTCGCCAGAAAATGATACTTCAGTTCGGACAATTCGTCGCGTTTGGGATGGATAGCTGGCGGCATGGATACAGGCTTTTCCTAGATACTATATCGGCCCTACGCCCTCCAAAGTTTAGGTAATACTAGGGGGAACTCTTAGATGAAAGGTCAGTTACGTAGAACCATTAGGCGATTACTATTCCCAAACTACTGATCTATACTACTTGTAACTGTAAGGCCTAGCACTGATGAATAGATGGTTACATCCAGTTTTGTTGGTGGTAGTTGTGTGCGCTTCCGCGCGCGGAGGCGACTTTGGCTTTCAGGCAATTTTCCAGGCTGGCAACGACAACCGGGGACAGGATGGGCAAAACTGGGAATTTGGTGTAGGTTCACCGGGAGCGACGCCTTCCAGTGCTTCCCTCGTGCAACTTAGCGCTGCCGATTACTATCTGAACGATACGCCCCAATGGTTTGAAATTGGATATCGCGCCGCATCCAACATTGCATACGCCCGCTTCTACCCGGTTGTAGGAAACTTCACAACATTTCTCGAAGCTACTTACGCACCAACGATTACGGGTACTTCAAACGGAAACTCAGTCAGCATGCCCGCCAGCGGCTTTTTGGCACAGGCTTTGCGAACGAACCAGACAACACAAATCAGCGCCACGAACCTGATGATCAACACTGCGTTGGGAGTGTTAAGTCCGGCCTCACTTTCGGCAACTCAAACCGGTGTCACTGACGTGATACGAACGGAAACGGCCAACATTAGCTTTACACCCCAATCGGCGACTGGAAGTTGGTCGATGCGAGGACAGATTTCTTTCCAAGGGCTGACGCAGTATGTTGGCGGCTCGGGAGCCAGGGGCTCGGAGTTGCAGTTGGTTATTACAGTAAACCAAACGATACCTCCGCTTGCGGCACAGACTCCAGAGCCGAGCACACTCGCACTTACGGGAATAACGCTTGCCTGCATGGCTTGGTTAGGTGCGGCGCGGCATAGGGCGCAATCAAGCTAGAGAGTACGCCCCAGGCCGCCGCCTCAATCTTCGCTCCTGAACAGACCGCCAAGGGCGCCTAGCGGGCTGTGCTCGTCGCCCCCGCGGCGCGCTGGGGCCAACTCTCGTCGAAGCTTCTCAAGCGTCAGGCTCTGCACTATGACCCGGCCTGGACCAGTCAGAGTAGCCAGAAAGAGTCCTTCCCCCCCGAACAAAGCAGTCTTAATGCCGCCCACCAATTGGATATCGTAATTCACAGATTCGTCGAAGGCTACCACGCAGCCGGTATCGACCTGAAGCATCTCACCGGGTTTCAAATTAAACTCAATAAAATCGCCGCCACCGTGAATAAAGACGATGCCCGGTCCGGTGAGCTTTTCGAGAATGAACCCTTCACCGCCGAAAAAACCCGCGCCTAATTTTTTCACAAGGGCTACCGTCAATTGCACTGTGGGTTGAGCGCAAAGAAACCCATCGCGTTGAACCAAAATGCTTTGGCCCGGGGCCAGATCGAAAGGCTGAATGCGACCGGGATAGCTTCCGGCAAAGCCAACTTCTCCGTCCGTTCTGGCTCGGAAGTAGGTAAGGAAAAGGCTTTCGCCGGTGACCGTCCGGCGCAGGGCTCCGAGGAGTTTTTCGCCAATGGTATTGCCGCTCATCCTAGTTTCCCAATCGACGTTGGCTGTCTTATAGACCATCTTCCCGGCCTCGGCATAAACCTCCTGCCCGGCCTTCAGACGGATGCGGGCAACTTGAAGGTTGTCTCCCTGAATTGTGTAATCAAGAGGCGCAACCTGCATGTTTGGTGGCGGTGGTGTGAACTGCGGGGGCGTGAACTGAGGGGCGCCGCCTCCACCGAAGGCAGTCCCACACGAAGGGCAAAAGCGGGCAGAGTCCGCAAGATTGTTACCGCAGTTTGTGCAAAATGGCATTTGTTAAGAATCTCCGTAGATTTCCGTATCTTACAATACGGACAGGGGCTCAAATTTGTTCACTGGACGAAAAGCGATAATTTTAATTTTGGCTGGCTCCGTTTTGTGGGGACGATCTGAAGTTTCCTTATGCGGCTACCATCCGTGGCGGGCCCTCGAGGAGCAGGATCTTAGCGCGAAGGCCCGGCGGAGAGCGGCGTTTCTTGCGAGGTTTCAGCCTGGGAAGTTGGCGCGTGGGGCGGCGCAGGATATTGGAAGCATCGCAATTATGGAGGATTCCAATGGGGTTGTGTCGCGCAGAAATCCATTTAATCTATCCGGTCGCAAGCTTCGATTTCAGCCGATTGATTCGATGGCCAAAGGATACCGCTACATTCTTGCAGATGCCTCGCAGATAGAAGTCAGCCCGCAGGCCGCGCCGTTGCCGGACCTGGGTGATGACGATTCCAGCAGCCTTGCCCTTCCCTTCCCTTTTCGGTTCTTCGGGGCCACGTTCCAAAAGCTGTTCGTGAATTCCGATGGAAACCTTACCTTCGTTGAAGCGGACAATGGCTCTACCTCGCGATCAGTGGGACGCATGCTCGGGGGGCCTCCTCGCATAGCCCCACTATTTTCCGATCTTGATCCATCGAAACGTCCGGGGTCGGTCACGGTGTTCGCCGAGACGAACAAAGTGGTATTCACCTGGAAAGAGGTCCCGATTTATACCAGTACGGGGATTGGTCCATCGCAGACGTTTAACGTAGCGCTGTTTTCCGACGGCGCTATTGAGATGAGTTGGTCTGACACTTCCGGCGTTGCGGCAGTAGTCGGCATTTCGCCAGGCGGCGCACAGGCCAACCCAAACATCGTGACTTTCAAAGACGGCGCGGAACAGGCATTCGATGCCGCCGTGGTGGAACGATTTGGTGATACCGAAGAGCTTGATCTACAAGTGGCGGCGCTACGCTTCTACCAAACGCATGAAGATGCATATGATTATCTTGTGTTTTACAATACGGCTGGTGTCGGCGCGGGCAGCGGCATCCTGGCTTTTGCTAATCCAGTGAGAGATGTGGTTCAAGGTAACGGCGCCTTCGCGGTCGGCGACCAGGGTGCGCTGTATGGCTCGGGGGACAAACTGAAAGCCGTGCTGAACATGGGCCCACTGAGCCAATATCCCGTCAACCCCCAAGACCCGGTTCCGCTGCGTTTTGGGACAGGGGACACCTCTTTGACAGTTCTTGGTCATGAGGCCGGTCATCTGTTCCTTGCCTATTCAAGCGTTCGTAATCCAGCGAATGCGGCAGCAAGGCCTATGTTGGGGCGTGATTTTTTCCATTGGAATTTTTTCTTTAATTCAGAGGCTTCTCTGCTTGAAGGCAATCGCATCGCCGATGCGGGCGAAGGAGCTTCGCCGCGCTTCAGCACAGTCGCCACGGTGGAGGGCTATTCTGCCCTTGATCAATATCTGATGGCGTTGCGGCCGCCCGTAGAAGTCGCCCCGACGTTTTTTGTGGAGAATACGAGCATTCCATTGATTGGGACCAACCCGCGCGTTGGAGTGCAGTTTAACGGCAGCCGGCGTGACGTAAAAGTGGAGGAAATTATTGGAGTGGAAGGGCGGTTGATTCCGGACCAAAGTATCTCTCAACGGAAATTTCGCTTTGCGTTTGTGCTGGTGATCCGGGAAGGATCAGCGGCGAGTGCGACGGCGGTGGATCAACTTGAAACGTTACGAAAACAATTTGAGGTTGCCTTTGCCGGTTATACCGGAGAGCGCGCCCAAGCGGTTACGTCGTTGAGCAATAATCTGCACCTTTCCTTCGAGCCTTATGCCGGCTTGCCGATGGGCGGGCAATTTAACGGCTTCGTCGAGCTAAATTCCGCCGCAGCGGCCGACACGGAAGTGCGGCTGCGAAGTGAATCCGGGTTGGTTCGCATACCGGAGATTGTGACTATTCGAGCCGGGGCAAAAAGAGCAGAATTCACCGTAACGGGAATGGCGGATGGGGTTGATCAAATCACAGCCACAGTGGCGGATCCCGCTTTCAGGGATAGCCTGGCGAAAGTACAAGTGCTCGGGAATTTGGAAAAGCTTTCCTTAAAAGTCGTGACCGGCGACGGGCAGAATGGGGCAGCCGGAATGGAATTGGCTGAACCTATCGTCGTTCAGCTGCTTGACGAGAAAGGGGCGCCTTACGGGGGAAGACCAATTCGGGTAAGCGCCGCGGGAAATGAGTCGTACGTAACTTTGACGAATGAAAAGGGCCGGACTTCGGTGCGATGGACGCCCGGGCCCGGCCCTGAGGAGAAATTGACTCTAGCGTTGGAGGAGGTTCCAACAACGAGGGTCACAGTTACGGCAAAGTTAAAGTGATTACTGCTTTACCGAAATAGTGGTGGAGACCAACTGACCGTTCGATCCTTGCGTGCTAGGAATGTTATTCAGCAGCACAGCAACTTGGACGGTTGGGCCCGGAACGACCTTATCGGGGATCCGGATATTGAGCTGCCAAAGGCCGACGAAGCCCGGAGCTAGGCCTGAGTACGTAATGTCATCGCCAGACAATTCATCTGTTCCAATGAAGACTCTAGGTTTGACAGGAGTCGGAGTTTGACCGCTTGCAGGAGTTCCGTCGGGCGGGGCGTTTGGCACAAAGCCTTGCCCTGTTCCAAATAGCTGGATGATCCCTTTCCGGGCAATCCGGTTATCCGGGGTGTTGAGCGTGTTATCTTCGTTCAGCGCGGCGATCGGTCCGCGGCCGGTTTGCGATATTGTGAAAAATCCGGGAGTGGCGGGAGCCATGGGAATCAAGGCGCTTGCCAGAACTTGTTGTACCGATTTCTTCTGTACTATAAATTCAGAGACACCTGAAGTGGGAGCTCCGTTCGGGATGTAAAAATTGATTTGGGTTGGGTCAACGAAGTAGAGCGGCGCGGCTACTCCATCAACAAGTACTTCAATATCCGCCAATTCTTTCGGCAGAGGGTAGGTGTTGTTGAAGTCCTTCGTCGTGTCCCCGAACTTTACGCCTTGGGGGTAGAGAGAAACGATCAACCCAGGCGACAAGGGACGCTGCAGATAATGCGCCGCGCTTAAGCCGACAACGGAGGGGAAGTGGAAAACGACGCGGTTGGTTGAATCGGCTATGAGCAAATTGCCAAGCGGATCGAGTGTCAACGACAGCGGCTGGGCCGGCATCGGCAGGTTGTAGTTAGCGACAGGATTGACAACAAGATTATCGAACTTCGGGAAGCGCACAGCACGGGCGTTAGGCGTATCGGCCACCCAAATTTCGCCGGTTTTGTCGCTAACCCAAATACCTTGAGGATTCCTGATGCGGTCGTTCCCCCCAACAGAACTGATGGAGAAGACCGGTGAGGCTCCATTTGAAGCTTGCAGGATGCTGTTAAATATGGCGATCCGGCTATTTCCGGTGTCGGCCACATAGAGACGATCATCAGTATCGACGGCGAGATGGTGTGGCGTGTTGAGTTTGTCATCTCCAGCACCGGGGCTTGCACTGGTGAAGTCACGCTGACCTAAGACAGTTGTGGCGGCCATGCCGTTCGAGAATGTGCCCGAGGCTGACTTCCTATATAGGAGGACTCGATGGTATTGAGCGTCCGAGACGACTAAGTTACCATCGACCGTAAATGTTACGCCAAGCGGCCGGCCCAGATTGGTGCGGGTGACATCTTGCAGCTTAAACGTGAAGCTCGATTGACCTATCACTAAATCCGCCCGCTGCGTTCGTCCTTGGCTTTGAGCTAGGAAAGGGCTTGGAAATCTTAAGACGCGGCCGTTCTGGCTATCGGCAACGAACAAGTTACCATTAGGGTCAACGGCTAAACCAACTGGTTGGAACAGACCCGTATCCGAAGGCTGATTTGGATCGAATGTTGGAGAGTTGGGGGCCGTAGTAAAGAAATCGGATTGACCTATGATGATATCGGCAAAATCCCCAGGCTTCACCTTGCGGGCATCGGCGAATGCCAAAATGCGGTTGTTATAGGTATCGGCGATGTAGAGGCGAGGTGGATTCGATTTTTGGTCGGTAACCACACCGCTGCTTAGCGTAGCCGAACCACCACCCAAAGGCAGATTGGAAGCGCCCGCTTGCAGAAACAATTCCTTTCCTTCTACAAAATTAACCGCATTTCGATTTAATCCGTTTTGGCCAAGAACACGATTCGCTTCACCCAAATTCCCCGAAATAATCGGTATGGAAAGCACCCTATTATTGCCACTATCAGCCAACCAAAGCTCGTTCTGAAACACCACCCCGTCGTTTGGCTGCGAATAGCTGATTGAGCTGGGAAGGCGTTGATCGCGGTTTTCCCGGAAACTTAGTAGGTCATTTTGGCCATATACAGCCTTTGCGGCCGGAGACGGCAGCAGAGTCGACTCAGGCTGCCAAAGATCGAACGAATCGAACCTGACAATTCGGTGAGTAGTCGTATCGATAGCAAACAGCTGGTTATTCGCGACGAAGAGCCCCTCGGCATCGGTAACGGTAAATTCGTTGATGTTCGGCTTGGTCCCACTGGTGTTGACGTAAATACCCAACACCCGAACTCCTTCCTGTCCTGTGCGGAAAGGAGGCTGATAGACAACAATTCGGTTGGTGTCGGATACATACAGCCGGCCGTTAGCATCAAAAGTCAGGGCCGACGGAAAACGCAGCTTTGACTTGTTGAGGTTATCCTCAGGGCGCAGTACGATCAGCGGATCGCGAGTATTAAAATCGGACTGGCCCAGCACCAAATCGGCGGACGGCGCGTTGGTAGCGGAGTCGCCCAATACGGCGGAATTAAATCGAATCACCCGATTATTGCCACCGTCGGCCACCCAAAGATTACCATCGGTATCAAAGATCATCCGGCTACGAATCAGCTGGTTGCTGCGGGAAAAAATAGTCTTTTCGTTCGGATTCGCGAGACCCTGGTTCGGTTGATTCGCACTCAGCCCGGTTTGACCAATCACCATGTCTGGCTGAATGAAATCGCCTTGTTGGGAAAATGGTTTCGGGTAACGCAAGATTCGATTGTTACCAGTGTCGAAAACGTACAAATTCCCACGCTTATCAACAGCCACGGAAGATGGACTTAAAAGGCCACTAGAAAAGCCACTTCCAGGCCCCTGCTGACCGGTGGAAAAAAAGTCGCGTTGGCCGACTACCAGATCGGCCGGAGATCCACTGGCGGCTCGGGCATTTTTCCAAACCATGACGCGGTTATTGAAAGCATCGGCAACATAAAGAATAGGAGGGGAAACTGAAGTATCCAAGGCCACGCCGCTGGGGCCGTTCAATTCTCTTCCTTCGACCAAATTCGGCGCGGCGCTAATAAGTTCTTTTTTCGCATGGCCAAATACTCTAGTCGGCGTCGGATTTAGGGTTACCGGGGATTGCGCCACAGCTGCCGCTCCGGCGACAACGCAAATCGTGGAAAAAGTCAAGAATAGACTGGGATTCTGGCTATGCTTCTGGATTGTTTTCATTAGTTTTCCTTACAGAGCCTGCGGGAGGGCCCTCTTCGAAAAGTACCACATTTCCCACAGTACCTGCCTTACCTGTTCGATGGCATATGACGGTCTTGCTTATGACAAATGCAGCACCCTGGTCACATCGACAGGTTCGTCGAGATCTTTTAGTACTCTACAACAGAAAGTACACAATAAAACAGGGCACTCGGCAATTGTTTACACACTACCATTTCGATCACCAAGTGAGCTCAATTTTGGCGTTGGTCTACAGGACTGCTAAACTTAAAGAGTTTGAACCTCGAACCCAGCGATTGCAAAACAAAGCCAATTGTGGCTGCGGTAAGCTACTTGAACACCGTTCCCTTGGTGTGGGGAGCGTTGCACGGGGCGCAGCACTCGGAGATGAGGCTAGAATTTCATCTTCCCTCTATTTGCGCCGACTTGGTTCGGGAAAAGAAGGCGAACATTGGGATTCTTCCGGTGATTGAAATCGCCCGTCAGGGACTCGAAGTTTTCCCGGGCGCATGTATTGCAAGTGATGGGCCGGTGCGCAGTATTCTGTTATTTTCGAAGGTTCCCCTGAGCCAAATAAAGTCACTGGCATGTGATCGCGGTTCCCGCACGTCGGTTATGCTGGCGCGAGTAATCCTGCGGCAAGTGCACGGCGTCGACCCAATGTTACTTCCACCGTCGGCTCCGGAGCTTCAGACCATGCTTGCGGCAGCGGATGCGGCGCTGATTATCGGCGATCCGGCGCTGGCGATTGAGCCGGAAGCGTTGCCGTATTTCTGGGTCGACCTCGGTGAGCAATGGCGGAATTTGACGGGTTTGCCGATGGTTTTCGCCGCTTGGGCCGCAACGAATCGATGGATCACTCCTCGCCTTGAAAAGGCATTCATCAGCTCTCTGCAAAGCGGTATGGCGAACCTTGACTTAATCGTAGCTGAGCAGTCGAGGGAGCGAGGCTTCGGCGAGGATTTGATCCGCGAATACCTCACAAAGAACATTGTTTTTAAGCTTGGCCCAAGAGAATTTGAGGGCATGCGAACATTTTTGAATTTTGCGGGAGAACTGGAATCGAACCTGAGCCCGCTGGCCGAAAGAACTTCTATATGAGGGTGCGGACATGAGACTCACTGACAGCCAAGCTGTGGACCTGTTGCGAAGCGATGACTTGATTGGAGTCGGCATGGAAGCTGACGCCGTTCGACGAAAGTTACACCCTGGTGGAGTGGCCACTTACATTATTGACCGTAACATCAACTACACCAATTTTTGCACCGAATATTGCAGTTTTTGCGCCTTTTATCGTCCAATGGGACATTCCGAGGGCTATGTTCTAAGCCGTGAAACACTGCATCAAAAGATTCAAGAAACCATCGATCTAGGCGGCACCGGCGTATTGATGCAGGGCGGGTTGCATCCTCACTTGAAGATTGAATGGTACGAGGAACTGCTGCGGGATTTGAAGGCCAATTTCAAAATTCATCTGCATGCACTTTCGGCGCCGGAGATTTTGAACATTGCCGAAGTTAGCGGCATCTCGCTCGAACAGACTCTGATTCGGTTACGCGACGCCGGTCTTGATTCAATACCGGGAGCGGGTGCGGAAATCCTGGATGATGACGTTCGCTACAAGATTGCCCGGCTGAAGTGCCGGTCTTCTGAGTGGATTGATTTGCATCGCATGGCCCACAAGCTTGGGATGCGCACGACGGCTACGATGATGTTCGGCTGTGGAGAAACGCTTGAACAGCGGGTAAACCATTTGCGGCAATTACGCGAGCTACAGGATGAGACAGGCGGTTTCACGGCGTTTATCCCTTGGAGCTTCCAACGCGAGAATACGTCGCTAGGGCGATTCGTCAAAGAAGAGGCTACGTCGGTTGAGTTCCTGCGGACGCTGGCTGTTTGCCGTATCTACCTGGACAACATTTTGAACGTGCAGACTTCTTGGGTCACTCAAGGGTTGAAGGTTTGCCAACTGGGATTGCGCTTCGGCGGCAACGACGTTGGCAGTGTAATGATCGAAGAGAACGTTGTCTACCAGGCTGGTGCGCGCAATCACGCGACGGAGGAAGACTTGCGCCGGATTATTCGGGATGCGGGTTTCACGCCGAAGCAACGGGATACGCTGTACCGCACGTACTTTTTGAACTAGGGCTGTGGCTTCTAGCAAGGCTTGGGCCACCAACACTTTTCACGTGGTATCCGTCGACTAGCCTACGATGGGAATCGGGATTTTTCCGAACCCTGCCCGCTGTTGAGACTCCGAACAATCCCCGATTTTCATCGGGGGATTGTCAAACTTCCGGTAGGGACCTACTATGCGATGCGGTGTCTGCCCTACTTTGGATATCTCTGGGCCGAGGCTTGCATTTTCGATTGTCAAAGATCCTACGAAGCGGGTGCTTGTTCATTTTGGCGCCGGTGCATCGCCGCTGCGGGTTTCCCTCCGCACCGGGTTCCGTCATGGGACAGAGGCGTCGGACTGCGGGGCCGTTGCGAGTTGAGGCGTTTGACAGTGGGCCGTGTATGGAATTGGCTCGGGAGCTTGGCGTTCGTCGCACAGGCTGCGGACCATTTGTGTGAAGAGTGCGGCCAATACTTCCTGCTGGGGGAGCTGGTAGCACTTATTGATTTCGATGACGATTTGATTACTGGTGATTTCTGGGGCGGCTTCCGCAGTGATGATGATGGGCCGACCTAGCTGTTCATACTTGACGGGGCCTTTATGGTCGGTTTGGCGGAGGCGGGCATCGAATCGGCCTTGGGATAGTTCCCGGATTATGCTTTGTTTGTATCCGCTGATTTCGCCGAATATTTGAAAGGCAAGGACGCGGTTGTGGAGTGCCATGCAACCGGCTTGGTTGCGGCTGGTGGGAAAGGGGAGCATGGCGCAGGTGGCGGGGTCGATGAGTTGGCGGATAGCTTCGGCGGCTTCGTCGCGGAGTTCTCCAGTTAGGATGAGGAGCGGGCTGTCCGTGTTGGGGCGGAGAGCTAGTTCGAGCCATTGGCCTAGGGCCTTGGCGGGGTCTGGACAGATCCCCCGATTCTCATCGGAGGCTAGTCCGAAGGCGGTGCGGAGGTGGTCGTCCAGTGGTTTATCGGAGTTGGTGGGGTGCGGGAGTGGGCGGTTGCCGATGGGCCGGAGGAAAGCTCCGTCGTCGGATGGTTCGATGGTCCAGTGTTTGCCGGTAATGTGGACGGAGGGGCCGCCGAGGTCAATTTTGTAGCCGTTTTTTGTGGCGGCGGCGCGGAGGTTGGCGGATTGCCGTGATTCGCGCGGTTGGGTTTGGGCCTTCTCGTCGAGGGTTCTTAGGACGGTGTTGTAGGTGATGGCGGCTGGGAAATTTTGGAAGTTGAATTTGGCGAGGCAGTGGGTGAAGAATTCTTCGGACCAGAGGGGGACTGCGGCGGTGGATTGGTTTGGGCCTGGGATTTGGGCGTAGGTCTGGCTTGATGGGGTGATCCAGAGTTTCACTTCTTGGATGGCGGCGAGCAGTGTGTTGTATGCGTTTGAGGGCATGTTTGATCCCGATTCAAGAGTAGCGGGTGGGGGCAAGGAGTTGGCGGCGGGTGCGGGGGTGGAGCCTGGGATTGGGCGTGGAATGAGTGGGTTAGGGGGATGGATGTTTTTTGGATTGGTGGTGATCCGGAAAGTTTGGGGTGGCTGTTGGGTGTATTAATACGCCTCGCTGCGGTGCGTCACCGTTCGGAGAACTACGGTCTTGCCTTCGACATCATAGCGAAGGCGGTACACGCCGATTTCGGAGCCGCCATTGGCTTTCGCTTTCGGGGACACCGTGAAGTTTCTTGATTTGGTGACGCTTGGTTAAGTTGAATGGATCGGCTTCCAGGATAAGCAGAGCGGACTTGCAGAGATTCCTCGATATGAGGAACTTTTTTCATCAGCTTCCGGGCTGCCCTTTCAAAGGCTGCCGTGGAAAGTATGGTGTGCTGCGGCATTCTTCTATTTGTGTTTTGCGCGGAGCTTCTTGGCTTTCCGTTGCTGGGCGAGTTCTTTGATGAAGGCGCTTAGGGGCCGAACGCGGACAGCCGTTTGATCGATGCGGCTTTGGGCGATGGACTTCTTTACTTCGGGGCTTTTGCGTTCGAGGTAATCTTCGAACTCTTCGGCGGCCATGAGGCCGGCGATGGGGATGCCGTCCTTCTCAAGCAGAAAGTATTCGCCGTTAAGATGGGCTCGTTTGACGACGGCGCCGAGGTTGATGCGGGCTTTGGTGATGGGGATTCGGGTGACCATTATTTTGATGGACGTTGATTAACGTTGCTTGAAGTATAGCAGTTGCGGGATGGAGTGATATGCTCACAAGCGAATGAGTAGGGTTACCCGATGACCTGGTACGAGCCCTGGAAAGTGGGCGCGTGGTCCCTTTTGCGGGCTGATGCGGATACTATGAGCAAAGTAGCGATAGGGGGAAGCGCGGATTCTCACAATGGTCCACTTTAGCCCAATGGGTACTGATAGAGTTTAAGGATGGACCGTCGCTATCAGGTTTAATTAACCGGAGGGTTACATGTTTATCAGCATTACGCGGCTGCGGTTGCGGAGTTGGTTTTTCTTGCCCTCCTTTTTCATCGCCTCCGGCAAAGTCGTCAAACAGGCCAAAGAGTCCGCGGGGTTTGTTGAGGGCGCAACTTTCGTGGACAAGAAGCTTGCCTTCTGGACAGTCACGATGTGGAGCGATGGAGCAGCCATGAAAGTTTTTCGAGGGCAAGCCGCTCATAAGAATTCCATGCCTAGCTTCGCCAATTGGTGTGACGAAGGATGCTTGCTCATTGGGAGACGAATGAAAGCATGCTTCCCTATTGGGGTGAGATCAACAAACAAATGGTTGCATTAGGAAGGCCAAGCCCGGTGAAATACCCGTCAGTTGACCATGCGGCCATGAAGTTCCCTGCCCCGGCAAATGGGGAATGGCGAACCCGCAAATTCAAAGCGGCAAAATCGACTTAAGAGGTCGCGGGCATGATAGAATTGCCTGCGATGACGAACGAACAACCAGAACGTAGAGACTTTCTAACCAAGTCCGCGGCAGCTCTTTTCACCACCAATATTTTCACCGGCCAAGTGCGTGGCGCCAACGATAAAGTCAGTGCGGCGTTCATTGGCATGGGTCGCATGGGCCAGGGCAATCTGAACGCTGCCATGAAGCAGGACAATTTGGAGGTAGTGGCCATTTGCGACATCTACAAGCCCAATCTTGACAAAGGCGTTGAGATGACCAAGGGCAAGGCCAAAGGGATTAAAGATTTCCGCGAAATCATGGCGGACCGTTCGATTGATGTCGTAAACATTTCGACGCCCGACCATTGGCACGCTTACATGGCCGTGGAGGCGTGCAAAGCCGGCAAAGACATCTATGTGGAAAAGCCGATTTGCGTAACCATCGAAGAGGGACAGAAGATGGTGCAGGCGGCCCGCAAGTATAAACGCGTGGTTCAGGCCGGCACAATGCAACGGTCGGGCACACACTTCCAGGAAGCGACCAAGATGGTGATGGATGGCAAGATCGGCCAAGTAACGGCGATCAAGACGTGGAACTACGGATTGGCGGATCCGGCCGGAATTGGGAATCCACCGGATGGCGCGCCGATTCCTGAAGGCCTTGATTGGGACATGTGGTTGGGACCGGCGCCGAAGCGGCCGTTTAATGCGAATCGATGGGGCGTCGACCCGAAGGCGTTTTCGCACTTCCGTTGGTTCTGGGATACGGCGGGCGGCATGATGACCGATTGGGGTGTGCATGTGTTGGACATTGCCCAGATGGGCACTGGCGACGTGATGCCGAAGTCGGTGAACTCCTTCGGCGGGAAACTTTGGTTTAAAGACAATCGTGAAACGGCTGACACTCTTATGGCCACTTACGATTACGGGGACTTCGTGGCCAGCTACGAGCATCGTAGCGGCAACGCTAATTCGATGTTCGGTAAAGGGTATGGCACTATGTTCCATGGGTCGAAGGCGACTCTGTTTGTCGATAGGAGCCTGTACCACGTCTATCCTGAGAAGGGCAGCGGAATCGAGGAAGTGGAAGTTAAGTCGTCGAACAACTCGAATGTCGCGCATTGGGCAAATTTCCTTGAGTGTGTGAAGACGCGGCAGAAACCGATTAGCGATGTTGAGGTCTGCTATAAGTCGACAGTAACTTGTTTGCTTGCCAATATTTCTTTGCGGTCTGGGAAGCGCGTGGATTGGGATGCGGCCAAGGATACGATTGTGCAGCCCGATTTGAAGAAGTGGATGCGGCGAGAAGAGCGGGCTCCGTGGAAGATCGTGGTTTGAAGTTTTTGACCGTTCCTTTGTCAACGGCCTTGTACTAGCCTCACTTAGAACTTGTACTGTACCGGATTGGTACTTCACCCGTTCAAGTTTGCCCCCTATTCTTGGAACATCATCGGCCAGGAAAACAAAACCAAAATGACTCAACTGATGTTTCAATACAGCTACCTGCAAATGTTGGACTTCCTCACCACGGTTGCCTTCCTGGTCAATGGAGTCCAGGAAGGCAATCCATTGGTTAAGTGGGCGATTCAAACTTTCCCGTCGCCGATCGCTGGGCTTGCGTTCATCAAAATTTTGGCCGTTTTGTTGGGCTTGACATGTTGGTATAGTGGCAGGGAACGGCTGCTGACACGCATCAACATGGGCTTCGCCGTCCTGGTTGCTTGGAACCTTCTAACCCTAATCGTAAAATCGGCCCATTCCTCTGGCTTAGTCTAACCTTAGCCATTCTTTCGTGCTGCGGATGTGGCTCCCCAAGTGGTTCTGTCCGTCTTGCAGTCGGCGGGCAGGCGGCACTTCGATTCTTCCCTGTATATTTGGCTCAAGCTATTGGAGCGTACAAAGCCGAAGGGCTTACGGTTACTATCGATGGGTTTCCCGGAAGCGCCCGGGCATTGCAGGCCCTCGAAGGTGGCAGCGCGGATGTAGCCGCCGGCTTTTACGATCAGACCCAAACCATTCAAGCCGAGGGGCGCACGGTTACTAGTTTCTTCGTCCTCACGAAATATCTTGGATTTGTGGTCGTCGCGTCACCCAAAACTTCCAACCCGATCGATTCGATTGCCGCCCTGAAGGGCGCGAAGATTGGGGTCGCCGCTCCGGGTTCTTCTGGCCATATTTTGCTCAATGGCCTATTGGCGCGTCAGGGCTTGAATCCGGAAGACGTTTCCATCGTCAGCATCGGCACCGGGGGGCAATCGATCACCGCTCTTGAGCGTGGACTGGTGGATGCAGCCGTTGTCGCGGATTTGGTGGTGGTGGCGCTGAAACGCAGGCATCCGGATTTGAAGATCCTTGTGGACACTCGGACGCCGGAGGGTCTCCGTCAAAGTCTTGGCGCCAGCGATTATCCGGGCAGTGTTCTCTATGCCGATCCCAAGTGGCTTGCTTCTCATGATAAGGAAGCCCAAGCTTTGGCCCGAGCCATGAAGCGCACAATGGAATGGGTGCGTTCGCACACACCGAAAGAAGTGGCCGCAAAGTTGAAGGATGTTTACGCCACCGAGGATGCGACTATCCTGGAAGAAGCGCTTTCGACCACAATCGCAATCCTCTCACCCGATGGGCGCATGCAGCCGGGAGCGCCAGAAACCGTTCGCCAAGCACTTTCCCAATCCAATGAAAAAATACGATCGACGATCCTTCCTATTGAAAACACTTTTACCAACCGCTTCGTGGATCGCATCGAGTAGTTGCGGCAAGACCCCTGCGGGCGCGAAGCCAAAGGTGCGTCTGTCGATCGGCGGGGCTCAGCAGCTTTTGTATCTGCCCGCAACTCTTGCGGCGCAACTCGGCCACTACGAAGAAGTAGGCCTTTCCGTGGATCTGGAGAATTTTCCCGGCGGGGCAAAGGCGCTGGAAGCGATGCTGGGTGGCAGCGCCGATGTGGTTTGCGGCTTTTACGATCATGTGATTCAGATGAAGGCTGAGGCGCGGGAGTTGATCGGTATCACGTTAATCACGCAGTACCCGGGCATCGTGCTGGCGGTAGCGCCTGGCAAGACTCTGAGTTTCGCCGATTTGAAGGGAAAGCGGATTGGAGTGACCACGCCGGGCTCGTCGACCCATTTGCTGACCAGCTACTTACTCAGTCGAAAAGGCATTGCTTCCGATTCAGTTTCAATTGTCGGTATCGGCGCTGCGGCAACCGCCGTGGCCGCGATGGAACACGGGCAGGTAGATGCCGCCGCACTGACCGAACCTGCGTTAACCGAATTGCTCGCCCGGCACAAATTGCAGATACTGGCGGATACGCGGACCAAGCAAGGCGTTGAGCAAGACTTGGGCGTACCCAGCTATCCTTCCGCCAGCTTGTACACGTCGGCTGTGTGGCTGAAGCAGAACGCCGAGGCAGCCGAAAGGCTCGTTCGAGCGATGCGCAAGACGCTAGCGTGGATTGCCAGTCATACGGCAGCGGAGATTGCGGCGAAGATGCCGGCGGAGCACAAGGGGACGAGCGAAGAGCGTTACATCGCATCGCTAGAAGCATCAAAGGCGATGTACTCACCAACTGGCGACTGGACCGTTGAGGGCGCCGAGGCGGTCAGGCAAGTGTTGTCGCAATCGATGGAAAAGGTAGCTAAGGCGAAGGTGAACGTAGCAGAAACGTTTACCAATGAGCTGGGGAAATAGCCAAAACGCGGGAGTAAAATAGGGCATGCCATCATTCGACAGATTTTTCAATCGCTTTCTGACGATTGGAGTTTTATTCACACGCTTGTCATTTGCCCAAGACGAAGGGGCGTCGATTGAAGGCCGGCTGACGGACGCGATTTCGGGAACGCCGGTTCGCCGCGGCTTCGTAACGCTTCGCCCAATCCGAAACGTCGCGAAGACCTACACTGCTTCATCCTCGGCCGACGGTTCATTTGCATTCACCGGCGTTGAAACCGGTAGCTACAGAATATACCTTGAAAAGCCGGGGTACTTGAACCAGGAATATGGATCGAAGACGTTTCAGTTTGGCGGG
>JANXXI010000284.1 GCA_025350695.1 Acidobacteriota bacterium | reverse complement strand
ACGCTGGCCAGCGGTTTGTCTTCCTGCTTCTACTGTGGGGCACCAGGCGGCGTGAGTTGGCAGAAGTGAAAATGCAAGGTATTGATTCAGCAGGAAAAAAGAAACTTCCACTGGCCGTGACGCCGAAGATTGGGTTCGTTTTGGAAATTCCGCGTTACCTGTAAGCCTCGCCGCGCTTTCTAACCCGCACGCCAACAATCAACGTCCCGCCCTGCTCGCGGTAAAAGACACGCCATCCGCCGACACGAAGCCGGAACAGCGGGGGATGAAAGCTCTTGAGTTGCTTTATATCGCCAACGCCAGTCTTGAGAAACCGTCCGACCGCTTCCAGAATACGCATCGCTGTTTCGCGGTCGATGGCGCGGAGGTCAGCGCGAGCCTCATCGGACCAATGAATGTGTTTTTGCATCTAAGCTGGAATCGCCACCGCTGTTACCGCTTTTCAGGCGAACTGCTTTCGCACATCTTTTCGAACTCGGCGGTGGTGAGCCCGAAATCGGCCAGCACGGTTTCCATGGGAACGCTGCGGCCCTTATCGAGCGAAGCCAGGCCAGCTTGAATGGCGGCGTGGTCTTCCTCGCTCAGTTCCTCGTCATCCTCATCAATCATGACTTCGGGCAATCCGCGGACGGCTCCCACCTTAGCCGCCGGCAGCAGATCGAGCAGCGCGTGGGCCTGTTGGCGTTCCTGTTGAGGGTTCGATTCCATAGTTACTTTCTTTCCTGATTGGAGCCAGACCAGCGGTGGGCTTCGTGTTTAAGGATCATGCCTTCGAGCAAACTGCGGACCACGCGCTTTTCCTCTTCATCAAAACTGGAAACGGCCTCGAACTGCAAGCGCAGGTCATCGTCCGGGCCGCGTTGGTCTTTGCCGAAAAGGAGCATATCCGCACTCACCACCTTACACTAAGCGCGACAGGTACAATCACAGAAGTGCGACTCGGCCTTTTACTTTCAGCCGCCTGTTCGTTCGTCTACGGCAACGTGCCGTTAAGCGAAAACTCGCGTCTGGGCCTCGGGGACCTTGCCCACACCTCGCGTCAGGGCATCGGCCCAGCTAACGCGTTGACCGCACCAGGGATATCGGAATGCTTGTGTGATTCCGGCAGAAGATCCCGCTGCGCCGGCAAGGAAAGAGATGCCGAAACCGGCCTCTTTATCCAACCGCTCCAATAACGCCAGAGCCTGATTCTTTTCGACAGCAGTCATGGGATTCTCCTCAGCTGACGGCGTGCGCCTTAAGCACGCCGTCCCGGTATTCGCGGTTGGGCTTCTTCGTCAGGCGGAGATACTCGGCAACGTGTCACAGTGCTCATGATTATTATTCTACTCTGCTTAACTTAAGCTTGGCGTAAGCTGGACTCGCCGTTTCCGCGCTGGTGCGATCAATAGTTCAGAATGGGCTGATGGTGGCATGTAAAGTACCCTCTCCAGCGTATAGTTGAGCGTGACGCTAGTGCAGGTTCCCATGACGGTCGCCGAGACGCCATTGCTCTTGCGAAAGGCGGCTGGGATCTGAAGAAGAACGTCACTCGGACAGAGGCAGTTTTCCACTCCTAGGATGCGACGGATGATCGCCGCTGGAAGAGATTCCTTAGCAGTCCAAAGCCTTTCGGCAGGGTGCACAATGCTACCCTGAAAAATGCGCCAACATCCCCTATTCTTTCCCTACCTGGCGCTGGCCTCGGTCTGCTTTTTCTGGGGCACAACCTACCTCGGAATCCGCATTGCTCTCGAAGGATTCCCGCCGCTCCTGCTCGTGGGCACACGCTTTTTGATCGCTGGCGTAATCATGCTGGCCATCGCATTTGCCACCAAGGCAAAGTTCCCGCAAGGCCGCCAACTGTGGTTGACCTGCCTCTACGGCGTCATGATGCTTGGCGTCGCCAACGGCGCCCTGACGTTCGCGGAACAGTGGATCCCCAGTTCGCTCGCCGCCTTGATGGTCACCACCGGCCCCTTCTGGCTAGTCGGCATCGAACACTCAACGGGGGGTGAACGCATCAACCCTCGCGCTCTGTTCGGCCTTTGCGTCGGATTCTGCGGCGCGCTGCTGCTGCTCATCCCCAAAGACGGTTGGGGCCACTTCGATTCCTCCATACTGAAGGGCTTTTTGTTACTCAACATTGGCGGCATGTTCTGGAATGGCGGCTCCGTGTTGCAGAAAAGGCAGAAGCTGGAAACACATCCATTCGTTAGCGGCGCGCTGCACAATTTTGCCTGCGGCATTCTGTTTCTTCCGCTTGGCCTGCTCACTCCGCACGCACCCATCGTGTGGAAACTGAACAGCACACTGGCGCTGGTCTACTTAATCATCTTCGGATCGCTGGCCGGCTTCAACTCATATATCTACGCGCTGGAACGCCTGCCTGTGAGCGTAGTATCCATCTACAACTACATAAACCCCGCAGTTGCCGCAATGCTCGGCGTGTGGTTTTATAGCGAACCAATCGGTTGGCGCGAGATAGCTGCAATGATGGTAATCTTCATTGGCGTGGCCATCGTGAAACGCGCCAACGATTAGGAAGTCCCGCCGATCAGCTTACAATACAAGAATCTAAGGAGAGTCCTACATGCGCGCTTTAGGGATTTGTCTACTCACGATTACCGGCCTCCACGCCCAACCTGCAAAGGAAACGGCCATGAAAGCCGATCTGCTAGGCCAGATCGACTCTATGAAGAAACAGACGCAGGTGATGGTTGACTCCGTTTTTAGCTTCGCCGAACTCGGCTTCCAGGAAGTGGAGACATCGAAATACCTCACCGGCATCCTTGAAAAGGAAGGCTTCGCGATTGAGCGCGGAGTGGCGGGAATCCCCACCGCGTGGGTAGCCACCTGGGGCAAGGGCAAGCCGGTTATCGCGCTAGGCTCAGACATTGATTGCATCCCGCAGGCATCGCAAAAACCCGCCGTCGGTTACCGCGAACCAATGTTAGCGGACGCACCCGGCCACGGCGAGGGCCACAACTCGGGCATGCCATTGAACATCACCGCCGCATTGGCCGTGAAGAAAATCATGGAGCGCGAAAAGCTGCCCGGGACTCTAAAGCTGTGGCCCGGCGTGGCGGAAGAACAGTTGGGCTCGAAAGCTTACTACGTGCGCGCCGGGGTGTTCAAGGATGTGGATGCCGTGCTGTTCGCCCACGTCGCCTCTGAATTCGGCGTCAGTTGGGGCGGCGGCTCCGGCACCGGTATGGTCTCCGTTGAGTATCAGTTCAAAGGCGAAAGCGCTCACGGAGCCGGGGCGCCATGGCGTGGCAAAAGCGCGCTTGATGCCGTGGAGCTGATGGACATTGGATGGAACTTCCGCCGCGAGCATTTACGATTGGCGCAGCGTTCCCACTACGTGATTACCGATGGCGGCGACCAACCCAATGTGGTGCCCCCGCGCGCATCGGTCTGGTACTACTTCCGTGAAACCGATTACGACCACATTATGGACCTGTGGAAGATCGGCGATAACATGGCTAAAGCCGCGGCGCTGATGACCGACACAACTTACACTTCAAGGTTACTGGGCAGCGCATGGCCAGGCCACTTCAGTAAGCCGATTGCCGAAGCGATGCACGAAAACATCAAACGCGTGGGCCTGCCGCAGTGGTCCGATGATGATCAGAAGTTGGCCAAGGCGCTGCAGACTGAGTTGAAGGTTCCGGTGAAAGGATTGCCGGCGAAGATCGATGAACTAAAAGGGCCGCCAGCGCCGAATGCGGACGGCGAGGTGATGCCCACCAATTCGGGATCGGACGACATCGGCGATGTGTCGTGGGTAGTGCCGACGGTGACGTTACGTTATCCGGCGAACATCTCCGCGGGTCCAGGGCATAACTGGGCGAATGCAATCGCCATGGCAACGCCGATCGCCCATAAGGGATCGCTCGCTGGGGCGAAGGTGCAGGCCCTCACGGTGCTCGATCTGCTGATGCATCCGGACTTGGTGGCTAAGGCTTGGGAGTATTTTAATGGCGTGCAGACCAAGGATCGGAAGTACAAGAGCTTCCTTCGAGCGGAGGATCAGCCGGCATTGTGGTTGAACAAGAAGATCATGGAGGAGCATCGGCCGGCTATGCGGAAACTGTACTATGATCCGGCTAAGTTTGATACGTACTTGGAGCAGCTGGGGATTCGGTATCCGGTGGTGCGGTAGCTCCGCGCCGAATGCTTTATTTTGAAACAGCTTATCCGACCGATCAGCGCACGGTATATGCATAAGAAGGAGATCGAAGACTATGAAGAAGAAAATCCCGGCCTTAAGAGCGACCGTGCGGCGGCGGACTTTGTCGACAAGGCCGACCTGTCCGGCTACGATCTCTCAGGCGCACAGATGGTGCGTTTCGAAATAAAGCGCAAGGACAAATCGATCAATCTGCGTTTGTCCGAAGAACTGTATGACGCGGTGCGCCGCCGGGCGGTGCGCGCGGGGCTTCCGTATCAGCGCTTTATTCGCCTGACCCTTGAGTAGGCCGTTGCGTCGCCAAAATAGACTTGCGTCCGCGCGGCGATCTCGATTCCGATAACGCCGTTCTTCGAGCGGAACTTCATGAGACCGGGCAACTAGAGACGATCCAGCATAGAGAGGAACTACAGCCGCGCAACATAATCCCGCCGCGTGCCTACCTTACTCTCGCCATCGCCTCAATTTCCTCCGTCGCAACCTTCACTCCCAAAATCTGCCGCAGCGCTGCCTCCAGCAGTTCATCCCGCCCAGCCACAATTCCCTGGATCGTGGGCTTCACTTCAATATTCGGCAAGATACCCACTCGCTGCGTTGGTTTCTTATCCGGATAAAACACGCCAATACCGCTGATCATCGTTCTGAAACCGCCAGGCAGCGGAATG
>JANXXI010000273.1 GCA_025350695.1 Acidobacteriota bacterium | reverse complement strand
AATATTGGTTGCGCCAAACTCGTTGCCAGCGATTAAGTGCTTCGTCCACGGGAGCCGCGGATTCTTACCTTGCTCCCACCAGGCGAACCAGTTGCCGCCTGGCGAATCTTTCGCGGCCCCGGCAATGTCGGGACGTCCGTCACCATTCACATCGCCGAACGCAAGATAGTGGCTCAACCCTGGGGCATCGCCGTTCGCAAACGCGTAGCGCGGCCACCGCTCGTTCGCTTTTGCCCCCATCGGCACCCTGTACCAAACCAGCGCATCCTTCATCGCCCCTCG
Organism: Acidobacteriota bacterium; assembly: GCA_025350695.1. Taxonomy (GTDB): domain Bacteria; phylum Acidobacteriota; class Terriglobia; order Bryobacterales; family Bryobacteraceae; genus JANXSF01. The sequence goes on along the minus strand of JANXXI010000273.1, from coordinate 2,699 downwards.
GGGTTGACCGCTACTGGCAGCCAGATCGAGCCTGCCGTCCCCATCCACATCACCCAACAAAAGACCGTGGACGCCATCGGCTCCACCATCCGCCGCATCGTCGATTACGTGGTAGGCCCACTTGTCGCGAAGCGGATCCTTCGGTTGTTCCAGCCAGTAGATCTGGCCCGGGTGGTAACGCGCGGCGACCAGATCCATGCGTCCGTCCCCATTCACGTCCATAGGCACGGCAAAAATGGTGCGGATGCCTTCGCACAGTACGACTGGTTTCCAAGCCGGTCCAACGTAGAGGATCACCTTTTCCGATTTCGCCGTGATGTCGCTGGCAATTACGTCAATCTTGCCATCGCCAGTGAAATCCGCCGCCGTAGCGGTTTGGGTGGTGAATCCTTCCGCAATGACGTGCCGTGTCCAACCAGTCTGCGCCCGGCCGGGCTGCGCGCAGAACAGGCTTACGAAGATGAACAGTAATCGGCTCATGATCTTGGGTTACGACGAAAAGCGGCGGCGGTCAAAGACGGAATCCATTGCTTCCATCCTATACGAATCGGCCTGATCGGTGCTCGACCAGGCCCTTCTCGCGGCACCACTCCCAGATACCCTGTCCGCGAATAGCCGGAGATCACAGCCTCCCGCCGTCAGTTTCCGACGTGGCGGACCAGAGACGGCGTTGGGAGAAGCGTCGTCCGCGCTCCGAACGAATAGTCGGCCACTCGTGCTGAGGTCCTGCACGGACTGTTCTGTGGAGACCATTTTCAGTCGCGCGTAACTGACCGGAGGACCGGACAGGATGCAAACCAGGGCGATGCCGAAGTCTCGACCAGATGCTTTCGTCGAACTCAAGCGTTCGGAGGCATGAAGCGGAAAACACCCCGAAGTTTTTGCATCAGACATTTGCAACATGCCAAAGCCTTTGTTCGCGGGCTGACGCCTCAAAACTTACCCGTTGCGAAACACGGCGAAGGGATTGGAACGCGGCTCAGTATCACGAACCTCCACGCTGCGCGACTTGTCGGGCGTGATCATCGGAATTCCCAACGCTGGGGCTCCTCGCCTTGCTACGATTTGCACAATGTCTAATGTTCTCGTGACCGGCTGTAGTTCGGGAATCGGTTTTGCCACTGCACTTGAGCTGGCCCGGGCGGGGCACACGGTTTTTGCCACAATGCGCCATCCTGAGCGGGCACCGCAACTCGAGCAGACCGCCGCAAGCGAAAAATTGCGGATTCAGGTTTTAGCGTTGGATGTCGATTCTGACGAATCCGTAAGCGCGTGCTTCAAGGCCGTTCCCGCACCCATCGACGTGTTGGTGAACAATGCGGGCATTGAGATCCATGGATCGGTGGAGGAATTGCCGATGTCATCCATGATTGCCGTCATGAACACAAACTGCTTCGGCGCGGTACGTTGCATTAAGGCCGTCCTCCCTCAGATGCGCGAACGCCAATCTGGCTGCATTGTGAACGTCTCATCGATCTCAGGCAGGATTGCCAATTCTCCGTTCAGCGCCTACTGCGCTTCAAAGTTTGCACTGGAAGCGTTCTGTGAAGCGCTAGCCGGGGAAGTGAAGCCCTTCCAAATCAGGGTTGCTCTCATCGAGCCCGGGATTCAGGATACCCGCATGGCCCGCGATATCAGCAAGGAGCCGAAATCGATCTATCCCCAGGTGCACCGATTTTCCGGCCTCTTCCGCGCGTCGCTGTCGAATCCGATATCTCCCGAGGCCTCCGCTATCGCGATTCGCAACGTCATTGAGAGCGGTACGTGGCAATTGCGTCACCTGCCCGGTCCGAATGCAGCGCCGTTCGTCGGCTGGAGAGCCTCGATGACTGACGAGCAGTGGGTCGACTGGAATGCTTTAAGCGACGAAGCCTGGTACGACGCGGTGCAACGGGACTTCGGGCTGGATGCCCGTAAGCCGTAGTTCTTCTCTAGTTCTGGCTTCTAAAGGGTTGACTTATTTCTATGGCTCGTCCCGAACCTCAACCCTTGCCAGGACGTTTGTTGGCTTGTGGGAGATTGCCTTACTTCCGCAAAACGGCGTGCTCGGCAGCGCAGTCTACCAGCGGCGTCCCGTGATTTTCCCCGTTCGGTTGTCAACGTGCTGCACCTCGCCGAGGAGCCAAGAGAACAAGCCCTGCTGACGCACATTCGCGCCCTGAGCGCGCAAAAGGCTCCGGCCCTAGCTGGATTCACGAGACGATAATGGGGCAAGCGCTGATAGAGGATACTAATACAATGTCCGCTGGAAACTTCACGCACAACGAGACGATCGACCTGCAACAGAAGCTGTTCCGGGTTCAGAGCCTGCTTGAGGCCGCACGCCGAGTCCATTCCACAATCCGGCTGGATGAAGTACTGGCCGGTGTACTGGAAATTGCAGCGAAGGAACTTGAAGCCGATGGAGCTTTCTTCGTCTCCGCGTCACAGCAATTACAGGAACGGACCAGCCTTTATGGCGAGGTGCCCGATGACTGGTCGCGTTGGACCGAAGACGCCGAGATTCCTGGCTATGCAGGAGCCATCGTTCCCGGCGAGCGGGGCGAGACACTGGCGCATCTGGTTGTCTACAGGCGGCAACCGCTTTCGCTTGAAGAAGCGGATTTTCTCGAAGGCCTGGCACTCCAATCTTCCCTGGCGATTGGCAACGCCCAGCATCACGAGAAGTCCATCGAGTGGGAGCGCGTCAAATTGGATCT